>JBJOKU010000217.1:0-3453 GCA_046045925.1 Pseudomonadota bacterium | reverse complement strand
CCAGATCAGCCCCATCGGCCACCTGGTCCCCCGCAGCATAGTGGAAGGCGCGCACCACCCCGCGCGATGGGGCGCGCGCTAGGTCAAACACAGTCGGTTCCATTCAATGCGCCGGTCGCGCCAGTGATTTGTGATGGCCTGGGTAAAGTCACTGCGGACCAGCTTGGCGCGGGCGGTGCAATGGTCTGGCGTTTCCTGCCGGATCACCAGACCTTCCACGGGCCCTGGTCGGAACTGGCTGTTCAGTCTGGTCAGCATGGTCTTGATCTGGGCCAGGCTGACCTGTCCCTGATGGACCTGCGGCACTGTCTTCAGACCGATCTGCCGGGCCAGATTGTTGCGACGAACCGAACTCCAGAACTGTCCCGATGAGCGCTCAAACACGTCAAAGAGCAAAAACCAGTCGGGCAAGCTCTCGTAGTCAAGCGAATGCCGGGCGGCGCACCACTCGCCAAACAGGATCAGATCCTGCTGAATATGGGCCATCAATTCAATCTGAATGGCTTCACCGTGCCGGGCCAGCCAGTCTGGCAGTCGTGCGAACTGACCCGCGTACGGCTCACCAAGATACTGGCCCCGGTTCTGTGCCAACACATCACCTTCGAATGATAGTGAGAAACCCAGGTTGGCACCGTCCAGCTTTTCTTCCAGCACCACATCACCTGCCAACAGCTGCGTGGCTTCGTCAGTGGCAAGCACCTTGTCATCACGGGGCTCACCGGTGCCCAGCCAAGCGATGTGCGGGGTGTGGGGGAAGCGGAAGAAACCTGTCACGTCGGATCTCAGGGCAATTTAGGAGCAGGGTGGCTCGGAAATTTCTTGCGATAGAAACGGCAAGCGTCGGCTGGACAAAGGAACTCTACTTCAACCCCTTTGGCCTGCAGGGCGGGCCACCAGTCCAGCCATTTGCAATCAGCTGCTTGCCAAACCGGGGGCTTGTCCGGGTGAGCATGGGCCACGGCGGCAAATTTCCGATCTGGTGCATCAAAGGTTGGCTCCAGAACAGGATCTGGAAACTCGGCAAAGCAGTTGTTTGTTGTTTCTGTCAATGGCACTTGTTCGACCCGTGCCGGGTTGCCCGCTTGGCGAAGTAACCACTTCAGGAAAATATCCCCGACCCCCTTGGGTGGGTTAAGCCGCGTTTTGTGCTGGTACTCGCCCAGTATCCGGAAGTCGTCATCGATCACCGTCACGCCGACCTGCTGCATGGCTTGAAGTCGTTGCACGCATTCGATCACACAGTCTGCTGAAACATCGGCATGCAGCCCGTTGGCGACCAACAGCACGTTGGTGTCGATGACCGCCTTCATTGCGAACTGCTCTGCTGACTGAGCTCGCGCTTGCGTTGCATCGCGGCCAAGGTGCGGCCGGCAATGTCGGCCATCTCGTCGCCAAAGAAGTTTTCTGGCCAGTTTTCGATCTCGCCGAACATGTTGAGCCGGAGCGGCTCCAATTCGGTGGCCGATCCGGCGCGGCGACAGAAGTAGACCGCTACATCTTGCGGCTTGACCACCCCTTCGGCCACGCGGCGCTGCAAGCGGTTAAGGAAGTGTTCCGAGTGGCTTTCGACGATCAGCTGCACATGGCGCTCCTTGCCGCCTTCGCGTGCTTGCGTGGCCGATATGAATACATCGGCTAGTTCGGCCTGCACTTGTGGGTGCAGATGAATCTCAGGCTGTTCCATCCAGACGGTGGAGTGTGGCGGGCAATAGAAAGCCTGAACCAGTGCAGGCAAGACCTGCGATACCCCGAAACCCACATCGGTGATCTTGACCTCGGGGGCGTTGGCATGGGTCTTGACGAGAACTTCGTATTCCTTACGCCCTTCGGCTACGGGCCGAACGGAGAAGTCTTGAATGACGCCCAGATCCTTCAACCAAGCTGCGATGAACTCGGCGAAACCTTGTTTTGGCCGTTTCGGGCCGCGATTAAGCAACCGCCCTTCGTTTTGGGCGGCCAGAATCGCCGCGACGGTGTCTTCCCCCATTGGGCCTACGCTAGGGAGCGTTCCACCCGACCACGCGTAAATCCGTTTCGGATGACTGCGCAATGGACCAAGGTAAGACAGATGGTCCAGCATGGCTTCGGTAGCCAGCGCAAAGTCAGTCAGAAAACCGGCGTTCTTGAATCGTGCTGTGCTGATATCTGACAGGCGGTAAAACTTTTCCGGCTCTTCCAAAGGCCACTTGCGACCGTCAGCCATCTTGAAGTCGTAGCGATCCGAAGAAAGCGAGAACTTGCGTTTATCGTCGCGCTGCAGGGCGACGTCCAGCACGTCATTTTTGCCTGAACTCATGACATAACTCAGCGCCTGCACTTCAGGTTGCGCGGACTTCCCGGCAGCCAGCTCTACCGCCAGCCGCATGCGGTCGCCCTGATAACGCGCCGAAGCTTGCAGTGGATCACGTACTTCCAGGGGCCTCGGCAAGGTCCAGCCCAGCTCGAATTCAAGCGACTGACTGAGGTCGTGACCATGCAGGCAATCTGCAAACGTGCCCAGATCGATGAGCGAGGTGGTATCGCCCAGGTGCAGGGCGCGCTTGCGGTCAGTTGAGCGGGCCGTTTGCTGCAAGGCCAGTAGAAGGTGTCCGAGGCTGCTCTTGCCTGCACTGTTGGCGCCGAAGATCACGGTCAGCCGTGCCAGCTTGATGGGGCCGGTGTCTTTCCAGGCCTTGAAATTTCTGATGTGCAGATGGGTCAGCATCGCTGAAGTACTCCGTCATTCCTGTTCTGCATCCAAGTCGACCAGAAACCAGGCGGCCCGTCTTGCATCAAAACCGGACAAGGCTCAAACGCTCGGATGAGCCTTGCAGTTTAGTGATGAGTGACGCGGACGTTCATGAAGCAGCGGTTTCGAAATCGACCAGATCAGCCCCATCGGCCACCTGGTCCCCCGCAGCATAGTGGAAGGCGCGCACCACCCCGCGCGATGGGGCGCTCAGGGTGTGCTCCATCTTCATCGCCTCCAGCACCAGCAGCGGGACTCCTTTCTCGACCGGCGTACCTACGGTCGCCAGCAGAGCGATCACTTTGCCCGGCATCGGTGCGCGCAGACCGCCGCCAGGGTCGTCGCCCGCGCCGATGCTTGCCAGCGGGCTGACCAGCACCAGCGGCCAGCTGCGGCCCTCGAAAAAGACCTGTCGCTTCTCGGCGCTGATCACCACCGCCGCGCTGACGCGGCGTTCGCCGAGCTGAGCACGCAGCACGCCGCCGTGCTGCCCGTCCGCGCTGGCCTCGCCACGAACCCGCAAGGTGTTGCCCTCGATCGTCAGCTCGAACCCGTCCTCGGCGGTGGGCAGATAGCGCACGCCGATGCTCTTGCCCACCTCGCCGCAGCGCAGTTGCAGGCTGCGGCTGGCCCGGGCATTGAGCCGCCAGCCGTCGAGCTGCTGCCACGGCGCCGCACCGGTGCTGAGCGCCAGGCGGCCCGCAGCCCGCTGCTCGCGCTGCAGC
>JBJOKU010000216.1:0-3469 GCA_046045925.1 Pseudomonadota bacterium | reverse complement strand
AGCAAACGACAGGCGAATCGTTGACAGGTCGGGCTGCTTGCAGAAGAAGGGTGCGCCGGGGACAAAGGCCACGCCGCGCTCAATAGCGCGTTTGGCGAGTTCGTTGCCGTCGTTCACCTTCCCTTTTGCCCCTGTGAGGCGGGCCCACACGAAAAGGCCGCCTTGCGGGGCAACAAACTCGATGGCATCGCCCAGTTCGCGCTCGAGCGCGTTGCACATGGCGCTGGCACGCTGGGCATAGACGCTGCGCACATGCGCCAGCGTGGCAGGCATGCGTCCCGCACGCAGGTATTGCGCTGCCGTGGCTTGCGCAAAGGTACTGGTGTGCGCGTCGCTGAACTGCTTGCACATGGTGGCGTTGGCCAGCAGCGCAGGCGGCGCAATCAGCCAGCCCACGCGAAGCCCTGGCGAGAGCACTTTGCTCAGGCTGCCGCAGTGCGCGAGCCAGTCGCGGCTGCCCGGCACTTCGCTGGAGAGCGCGAGGATGGAGGGTGGCGGCGCGTCGCCAAAGTACAGATCGCCATAGGGATCGTCCTCGACGATGAGCGTCTGGTATTTCACCGCGAGTTCGAGCACGCGGCGACGGCGCTCCAGGCTCAGCGTGGCCCCGCTCGGGTTGCCGAAGGTGGGGATGAGGTAAACGAGCTTGGGCTTGTGCTCGATGATGAGCCGTTCGAGCTTGTCCACATCCACGCCGTTGCCATCGATCGGCGCACCGATCAGGTCGGCCCCGTAAAGGCGGAAGCACTGTATGGTGGCCAGAAACGTGGGGGCCTCGACGATCACTTTGTCGCCAGGGTCAATCATGGTCTTGGCAATCAGGTCCAGCGCCTGCTGGCTGCCGGTGGTGACGATCAAGCCTTCAGGCGAAACGGTTGCGCCTTTGCTGCCCATGAAAGCCGCAAGCTGCTCGCGCAAGGGGTTGTAACCCTCGGTCGCGCCGTATTGCAGGGCCGCACCCGGTTCGCTCTGGAGCACCTGGGCGCTGGCTTCGGCAATGCCTTGCACGTCAAACATCGCGCTGTCCGGAAAGCCGCCGGCAAAGCTGATGATGCCGGGCTTGCCCAGCAGCTTGAAGAGTTCACGGATGGCGGAGGTTTCAACCTGGGACAGGCGCTGGGCGAAGGGCAGGGACATGGTGTTTCGATGCAAAGAAAAGAGGAATCCGCAAACCCCGAAACAGTTCGAACTAGTCTTGGCTGGCCGCGAGCTTGTCGCAAGGTCAAAGTCCGGTGTATTTCGTGCCGCGTTTCGACAAGTTCAACGCGAACGGGTTTTGGCAGGAAGATCAGCCCCAATGGTAGCCAAATTCGCCAGCGCAGCGAATTCACTCGCCTGACTTGGGCGGCATCCGCTTGGCCCAAGGGGCATGCATCACAAGATCGCTCACGGGCCGCGCAATGCAAGGCAGGATGTCGCCCGCCTCCTGTTCTTCGCGCGACACGCCGGGCCACTCCTCCTCGTAATACACCCGCCCCTTCACCTCGGGCGTGTAGCAGGCGCGGCAAGTGCCGTTCTGGCAGGAACTGGGCAGATCAATGCTCTGGCGCGTGGCCGCTTGCAGCACGGTCTCGCCCTGCTCCACAACAAACTGCCAGCCTTGGGGTTCGATGGTGACGGTGTAGCTGGGCATGGCGTGGGGCAAACAATGCAGAATGTGAGGAGGATAACAAGTTAACCTCACCAGAGCTTTCATGTCCCCCTCCTCCATCCACCACTTCTTCACCACCCTCCGCACCGCCAACCCGCAGCCCAACACCGAGCTGGAGTACACCAGCGTGTTCGAGCTGCTGGCCGCCGTGCTGCTCTCGGCGCAGGCCACCGATGTGGGCGTGAACAAGGCCACGCGCAAACTCTTCCCCGTGGCCAACACGCCGCAGGCGATTCTGGCGCTCGGACTGGAGGGGCTTGAGAGTTACATCAAGACCATCGGCCTGTACCGCAGCAAGGCCAAGCACCTGATGCAGACCTGCGAAATTCTCGTGATGCAACACGGCGGCCAAGTGCCGCGCACACGCGAGGCGCTCGAAGCACTGCCGGGCGTGGGCCGCAAAACCGCCAACGTCGTGCTCAACGTGGCGTTTGGCGAACCCACCATGGCGGTGGACACGCACATCTTCCGCGTCGGCAACCGCACCGGGCTGGCACCGGGCAAAACGCCCTACGAAGTTGAAATGAAACTGCTCCAGCGCATCCCGCCCGAGTTCGCGGTGGACGCCCACCACTGGCTGATTTTGCATGGGCGCTATGTGTGTCAGGCGAGGAAGCCGCAGTGCTGGCAATGTGCGGTGAGCCAGTACTGCGACTTCAAGCCGAAAGAACTGCGGCCAACTTGAAGAGCGAACCCTGGTTTTCAAGCTGCGAAGTCATCGTTGTCGAAAAGTTTGATGCTCCACTTGTTCCTCAAGTCAAGAGCCGGTGCGCTTGAGATCGCGATAAAAGTTCTCATGTGGGCCGACCATCAGCAGTTTGAGCGTGCTTTCATCCAAAACGCGGTAGGCCAAAAGACAAAGCAGGTTGTCCATGCGGAATTTGTAGACCTGCACGCCCGCCAGATCACCCACTTTGCTTTCGCCGATTTCAGGTTGGTTGATGATGGTGCGTACTGCCTCGTCGAGCGCGGCTTTTTGCTGCTTGTGCAGCTTTTTGACGGTGCGCTCGAATGTGGGGGTGACGAGGATTCGCATCAGCCGAACTGGTACTCGCCCACTGGCTCTTCTTGGTCTGCGATGAGAATGTCGCGGATGACGCTAAATGGCAAATCTGGGTTTTCCGCCGCGATTTTCCCGATCTGTGACCAGTATTCGATTTGCTTGGGGATTGAGCGATGTTCGATGCTGCCGTAGCGCTTGGCGGTTTCGACCAGAGCATCGGGCAGTTTCACATTGATGGCCATAGATAACTCCTAAATTTGCTCCATTATGAATCAAAATGGAGCAAAAGGTTACCTCCCAACAGTCAACTAGTCCCTCCTGATTCCAAGCACCTCATTGAACACCAGCGCCCCAATCACCAACGCCCCGCCAACCAACACGGCCACGGATGGTGCTTCGCCCGCAAACGCCCAGGCGAGGGCAATGCCGAAGATGATTTCGAGCAGGGCCAGCAGCGACACTTCGGGCGCGGCGAGCACACGCGCGGCGAGCACGCTGAGTGCGCAGGGGATGGCGAGCTGGAACAGGCCCAGCAGGGCGAGCCAGGCCACGTCGGTGCCTGTTGCGGCGAAGGGCATGGCAAGTGGCAGTGTGCCCAGCGCGGAGAGGGCTGCTCCCAGCATGACGGCGGGCACCATGTCGGTGGCGCTGAGTGAGCCTTCGGTCTGGCGCAGCTTTTGCGCGAGCGTCCATTGCAGTGCGCCTGCGGTGGGCACGCACAAGGCGACGGCGGAGCCGATCAGGGCTTGACGGGTGAGCTGGCCGATGTCGCTCGCGTACATGCCGCCGATGCCCACGCCTGCGAGGCACATGGC
>JBJOKU010000215.1:0-3477 GCA_046045925.1 Pseudomonadota bacterium | reverse complement strand
ACTGCACCGAAAATCCCTGCGCCGGCGGCAAACGTAGGCGACCGGGCCATCTGCCCCACGGCCCGCAGCCCGGCTCCGGCCCCGCCGGCGACTGATTTGAGTGCCTGCCCGACGCCCGGGTTAGCGCCCGCCGCTGTTTTTACAGCAGCTTGCGCACGACCCAGGACACCACGATCCCCACCGCCCACACTGCCAGTATTCGGCGCCCCCACTTGTTGTCCAGCCAGGTTGGCGTTCCCGTTAGGAACTTGGGCTTGGGTCGGTCCATTCGGTACTCCCGTTGGTGCTCGCCGGGCTTCAGCCGCTGCGCGTGCTCGTTGTGTGACTTCACTATCGAAGGCCGGCGGCGCGGGTGGCGGCGCGGCCATCGACCCCTGGCGCAGATTCTCCGCCATGCTGGCCATCGGCGTGCCGGGCGGTAGTGTGTTCGTGCCCCGGAGCGTACGGGACATGCGGTCAAAGGCGTCGAAATCGGCCATGGGTGTTCCTTGTGTGGAACACCTTCATCGCCTCAGCTCCGGTGCTTGATGGAGGGATTTTACTCGTCTACCGCCATGAGTAGTTGCACCGGCATCCACCACACGAGCACAGCATCCAGCCGCAGGCCGAGCAGGCTGGGGTCGTGAGGCTGTCCAGTGGAAACGCCTTGCACCTATGGCAGTTGGTCACTCTAGGCCAAAGCCCGCGGTAGTTTGGGTCAGGCGCTGCGAGCTTTGGTGGGCGTGGCACTTTCAGGATGGAGCGATCTGGCTCGACCGGGATGACCTTCCCGCGGTTGTCCCGATAGCTTATGGCGAAAGGGTTGTGTCTGGCACACAGCTTGCGCAAGAGTCGTTCCCCCTTCCCGCTGCTGGTTCTGCCGCTGGGGCCGTACCCGTACTCGGCGGCCCAGGCGTAAAACTCATCCTTGTGCTGGGCTAAGGGCCTCGCAAGTCCTGACTTCGGCGCTTCGGTATCCATGGTTGCCTCCCACTTCATTTGTGTTTCCTCACTCTATCACTGCGCATCCAGCGTCGCAGTGGCAAGCGCGTTGACACCCGAGAGCGCCGCGCTGGCCATGCCTGCGTACACCTGCCCGGTGCTCAGTGCAATTTGCGCATTGCCTTGCGACAGCTGCACATTCAACTTGGCCTGCTCGATGGCGAGCGTTGAGTTCATCTGCGCTTTCCCAAGCTCAACCTGTGCCACTGCTTTGTACTGGTCCGACGCCTGGGCGGCCACGGCAATCGCGGCCTGGCTGTTTACCTGGTAGGCCTGAATGAGCGAGCCCTGGGAGTTGATCTCTGCGGCAACCACGCTGGCGTTTGCTTGCGCCTGGGCACCATACGCCTGCACCTGGGCGGTGAAGGCATCGAGCTGCCCTTTCGTTGTGCCAGCCAGCGCCTTGATGCGTTCTGCCTCAGCCTGCACCCGTGCCTTGTAACCCTCCACCTGGGCCGAATAGACCTGGGCATCGGACAAATAGGCTTTGACCTTGGCCTCTTCGCCGTTCCATGCGGCGCTGTACGCCTGCCACTCGGCCGTCTTTGCCTGAACCTCGGCAGAGTACGCCTCCACGTTCACTTTGAATGCATCGAGCTTCAGACGCTCCACGTTGGCCAGCTGTACGATGGCCTCGACATTCTTGCTGTAGGCGGCCACGGCAGCACCATGTGCATCCACCTGGGCCCGGTAGGCGTTGACCTTGGCGGTGTCCACCTGCACCTTCGCCATCTCACCTTCAATCTGCGCCTTGTAAAGCTCCACGTCGGACAAGCTCGCACGAATGAGTGCTTCAAACACACTGGCGTCTGCCTTGTACCCATCGAGCTTGGCAGTGAACGCCTGCACCTCTGCGTTGAACGTCTTTACCAGGGCCTCCACCACCGCCTGCGAATACTGGATGGCTTGACCGTTTATGCCGATCAGGTTCTGGTGGTAGCTCAGTGCCGCATTCATGGCGGCTTTGCGCAAGTCGGCCGACGTGCTGACTGCAAACTGCAGATTCTTCTGCTCCATCTCGGCTTGCATCACGGCAATCTCGACGGAAGCCTTGGCATTGTTGTCCGCCCCGGCCTGGCGCGCTTGCTGCATCGCTGACATCAGCGCACCGTCGGGCAACGTGAATCCACGGCGGGCGGCGGCCTTGAGCGCATCGCCCTGCACCCGGATGGTTTCCGCGTTGACCTTGGACTTGCTGCGCTCATAAATGGCGTTTTCTGCTGCTGGCGACAGCGCAGTGCCGCCGTCCATGTACTTGGCGAGTTGCGCCTCGATACCGGCAAGCTGCGTGGCGTACTGGGGATTGATCTTCGCCAGCTGCAGGTCCATCTCGGACTCCAGCGTACGAATCATCAGAGGGCTCGCGGCGCGGAACCCGGACTCCATCTGCGCTGCCGCGTCTGGCGCCACAGCACCAAGCGTTGGCTTCACACCCGTGAACGATGGGCGCGACACCGTGGGCCGCCCAGGCATCGTCACCGCAGACACCGTTGGTGCCACCACAGAGAATGCAGCGGGGGGCGGCGGCAAACTGGCGGGCGGCACGATGGTTGGCACTTGCGCTGTGAATGGGCGCAGCTGTGCCGGCTTGGTGGGCTCCTGCAGCGACGGCCGTTGGGTCAGCGGCTGCATCGGGGCCTGTATTTGCTGGATGGTGTCCGGCAACGTGGCGATGATGGGGGCCACAGGCATGCTCGGTAGCGTCGGCACGGTGACCTGCTCAATCGTGGGTGCATCCGGGATGGATGGCGCAACCAAGGTAGGGACACGCAGTTCCGGCGCAGCAGGCAAGCCAACATAAATCAGTGAGTTGGAAACCGCATCAATGGCCCGTTCGGCCTCCGTGGTCATGTCGCGGGCGCGGACCTCCGCTCCGCTGATGATGCTCGCAAGATCGACTGCCATTTTCAAATCCTCCGGGTTGTGGTTGCCACCTCAAACTCAAGCGAGTCGATGGCGAGCTCGCCCTGGCCTGCAAGGCCCAGCGAGTAGTAGCGGGTGCGGCGCCCCAGGCCGAACTTCTGCCGGTGGTTGCGCTTCACGGTCGTGGCCGTTGTGGTGTGGGCATGGAGCTGGTCGGGCGTTTCACCCGACTGGATTGTGAAGTCCACCTTCGGCCCGGCTTGGCCACCCAGGTACACCGAGGCGACGTTCTTCTTTTCGCTGGAGCCGAAGTCCGTCATGCACAGGTCGATGTTCCAGTTGATCGGCGCTCCGTTGTCTGTTGTGCCGTCCAGCAAATACAGGCCGTCGGCCGCCACACCGTAGTAGCTGTTGAGGTAGCGCACCACCTGCGTGAATGGGAAGTTGGTGTACCGCGTCATCTGGTCGTTACGCGCTTCAAAGTTGTTGCGCGGGTTGTCGTCCATCGGCTTGCTCATGTTCAGGACATACGCCTCATGGCTGACGGCCACCACAGCGTCGCCTGACGCCACCACGCGCACCATGGGCAGCACAGCGGCAATCCGCCCGGATGGTGACGGCACCAGCATGGGC
>JBJOKU010000214.1:0-3494 GCA_046045925.1 Pseudomonadota bacterium | reverse complement strand
GTGGCTGGATGGCACTGAGCAGTTGCGTGCTCATGGGCGGGCTTGCGCTGGCCGGGTTTACGCACTGGCTGGCTTTCATGGTGCCGCACATCGTGTTCATGGCCTCGCATGGCCTGAACCAGCCATGCTCGCAGGCCGGATGCATCGGCCCCTTCGCGCGGATTGCCGGAACGGCCTCTGCGGTGTCGGGCTTCATGATGATGATTGCCGCCTTTGTGATGGGCCTCTGGCTGGGCAGGCACATGGATGGCACAGTCTTTCCGCTGGTGGCGGGCATGTGCTTCTGGACGGGCGTGACCGCCCTCGTGGCGCTGGGTCTGGTGCAGCGCTGGGGCAAGGTGCACTGACATGTGCCCGCTCGCGGCCCTCGCCATTGCTGGCCCAACGGCCAGTGGCAAGACGGCGCTTTCGCTGGCGCTGGCTGAGCATTTTGCTGCGCGTGGCCTGCCGGTAGAGATCATCAGTGTGGACTCTGCGCTGGTATATCGCGGCATGGACATCGGCACAGCCAAACCCGCCGCAGCCGAATTGGCGGCGGTGCCGCATCACCTGATTGACCTGATTGATCCGGCAGATAGCTACAGCGCGGCCGAGTTTGTGCGCGATGCCGAGGCCGCTATGGGCGACATCCGCAGCCGTGGCCGCTTGCCGCTTCTGGTGGGCGGCACCATGCTGTATTTCAAGGCACTGTTCGAGGGGCTGGATGATTTGCCCGTGGCCGATGCGGCCATTCGCGCGGACATCGAGGCACAGGCCCTTGCGCACGGCTGGCCTGCCATGCATGCCAAGCTGGCGCTGGTGGATGCAGCCACTGCACAGCGCTTGCCACCCACAGACTCGCAGCGCATTGGCCGGGCGTTGGAAGTTTTCGCCGCGACGGGCAAGCCCTTGTCGGCTCACTTCACGGCGAAAGAGGCGCGTACCGACATCGCCCTGATTTCCCTCGAACCTCAAAACCGCGTTTGGCTGCACGAGCGCATCGCGCAGCGTTTTCAAGCCATGCTGGATGCCGGGTTTGAAGACGAAGTGCGTGCCCTCATGGCGCGCGGTGACTTGTCACCTGAACTGCCCTCAATGCGTTGCGTGGGTTACCGCCAGATGTGGCAAACCCTCGCAGGTGAAGAGCCGCGCCAGACCATGGCCGAGCGCGGCATTGCCGCCACGCGGCAACTCGCCAAGCGCCAGCTCACTTGGTTGCGCAGCTTTGCGCAGCGGCATGTGGTGGCGTGTGATGGGCAGGAAGCAAAAGACCAACTGATCCGGTTGGCGGATCAACTGGTTTTGCAGTTGGACAAACCCGATAGCCAGGCTTGATCTTCAGCGACCGAACAGGCGACCGAAGAAGCCGGAGCCTTGCTGCGGTGCGGCTGCAACAGGTCTTTGTGTGGCAGCAGCGCGTGCTTGCTGCATGCGCTCCAGAGCTTGCTGCAGATGCTCTTGATACCACTTTCCGAAGCGCAGGTCGTGGGTCATGATGTGGCCGATCAACCAGCGGTTGAGGAAGCGGCGCAGGTTGTCCACGCGGTCTTCGGTCCAGTCATCTCCGCTGCCAAGAAAGTCAGCAACCTGGGCAGAAAACTCTTCGTGCAATTTGAGGTGTTGTTCAAATGCAGGGTAGCCGCTTTTTTCCATCAGGGCCTGTTCGTTGGTGAAGTGGGTCACCACGTAATCAAGTAGTTCGTTGATGGTTTCTTCTATGGTGTTGATGTCCAGCGCCTTGACCAGGGCAAACAGGTGTTTGTGCTCACGGTCAACTTCTGGAACATTGATCTTGAAGCCGTCACGCCAATCAATGGTGAAAGCATGCTTCTTGTGTTCGGCAACTTCAGTCATGAAAATTCTCCAAAGCCTCGTGGGGGATACTTTGAAGATATTGCGAAGCCGGGGCCTTCGCCATGACGCAAATCAAACTTTGCTCAGCGACCGCGCAAGAAGAGTGCGTCGAGTTCCTTCATGCTCACTTGCCGCCACGTGGGGCGGCCATGGTTGCATTGGTCTGAGCGCTCGGTTTCTTCCATCTGGCGCAGCAGCGCGTTCATTTCATCCAGCGTGAGGCAGCGGTTGGCCCGCACCGCACCGTGGCAGGCCATGGTGGCGAGGATGTCATGCTGGGCACGTTCTACCACCCGGCTGGCATCGTGTTGCGCGAGTTCGGCGAGTACGCTGCGGGCCAGTTCCACCGGGTCGCCCATGCTGAGGGCGGTGGGCGTGGCGCGGATGGCCAGTGTTTTGGGGCCGATGGGCGAAATTTCCAAGCCCAACTGCGCGAGTGCATCGACACTGGCTTCTGCGGTGGCCACTTCAGAGGGGGTGGCCGCAAAGGTGCTGGGGATGAGGAGCGGCTGCGAGGCGATGCGCTCGCCGTTCAGTTGCGACTTGAGGCGTTCGTACACGATACGTTCGTGCGCGGCGTGCATGTCCACCACGATGAGGCCTTGCGCATTTTCGGCCAGGATGTACACGCCATGCAGTTGTGCGATGGCCCGACCCAGCGGCCAGACTTCCCCGGTGTTGGCAGTGGGTTGAGGCTGAGGTGCGTGAACTGCCGCAGCCGCCGGAACTTGCCACAGGGCGCGGGTTTCTTCGAGGGCCTGAGTGCTTTGGGCGTAGGGCGCGTAACGTTGTTGGGGCGACCACGCGGGCAATTCCAGGCGCGATTGCTGGGGCGTGGGTTGCAAGATGCCAAGGGCAGGGCCGTTGGCCCCTGTGCCTGTGCCTGTGCCTGTGCTGACGGTGGCATCCGCAGCCTGCTTGGCCTCTGCCGAGCGTGGTGCAGCCAATGCGGCGTTGACCGCATGAAAAACCGCTTGGTGCACTTCGCGGCTGTCGCGAAAGCGCACTTCAATTTTGATGGGGTGTACGTTCACGTCCACGCGCTCGGGGGCGATGCCCACGAACAGCGCATACACGGGCTGCCGGTGACCGTGCAGCACGTCGTCGTAGGCCTGGCGCACGCCGTGGGCGATGGTTTTTTCGCGCACGTAGCGGCCATTGACGTAGGCGTACTGCATGTCGGCACGCGAGCGGGCGAAGTCTGGCAGACCGACGCGGCCATGCACTTGCACCACCGCCGAGGTGTTGGCCACGCGCAGGCTTTGTGCGACGAACTCATCGCCCAGCACGTCAGCCAGGCGCTGGTCGAGGGCATCGGCAAAGTGTGGCGACTGGCCATTGTGCAGCTGGTCGGTGGTGCTGCGCCAGTTTTCCAGCAGCTTGCCCTCGTGCCAGATGGCAAAGCCCACGTCGGGGCGGGCCAGGGCGTGGCGGCGCACGGCTTCGATGCAATGGGCCAGCTCAGTGCTGTCGCTCTTGAGGAATTTGCGCCGTGCGGGTGTGCTGTAGAACAGCTCTTTCACTTCGACCGTGGTGCCTTGCGAGCGCGGTGCGGGTTTGAGTTCGCCGCTGGCCGCATCGATCAGCCAGGCATGTTCGGTGGATTCGGTGCGTGACAGGATGCTCGCGGCGGACACCGAAGCGATGGCGGCGAGCGCCTC
>JBJOKU010000213.1:0-3501 GCA_046045925.1 Pseudomonadota bacterium | reverse complement strand
AGCCAGACTCGCGCCACCAGCGCCAATCGGCGGCTCTCTGTGTTCAAACGTTTTTATCGCTGGGCGCTGCGCGAGCGCATGATCGCCGCCGACCCCACGCTGCAACTGCTTTCAGCCAAAACACCGCTGCGCGTGCCCAAGTCGCTCACCGAGCATCAGGTCGAGCTGCTGCTCGCCGCCCCCAATGTCGAGACACCGCTTGGCTTGCGCGACCGCACCATGATCGAGCTGATGTACGCCAGCGGCCTGCGCGTGAGTGAGTTGGTGGGGCTGCCTGTTGATGCCGTGAGTCTGAATGACGGGGCGCTGCGCGTGATCGGCAAAGGCAGCAAAGAAAGACTAATCCCCTTTGGTGAAGTGGCGAGCGACTGGCTCCAACAATACCTGGAGCGCTCACGCCCCGAAATACTCAAAGGCCAACAAACCGAAGCGCTCTTCGTCACCCAACGCGGCGCAGGCATGAGCCGCGTGGCCTTCTGGATGATCGTCAAGAAATACGCGCAACTCGCTGGCATCACCGCGCCACTCTCGCCCCACGTCCTGCGCCACGCCTTCGCCACCCACCTGCTCAACCACGGCGCAGACCTCAGAGCCGTGCAAATGCTGCTCGGCCACAGCGACATCTCAACCACAACCATCTACACCCACGTCGCCCGCGAGCGCCTGCGGCAGATTCATGCAAAACATCATCCGAGGGGGTGATGGTGCTTTTGTATCGGTTGAGCGGGCCTCAAGCCGCTTTCATCAACATGTCAATGTGCATGGATGCGTACGGACACAGCACGCCGCCAGCCGCGGTACGTTCCAGCAAGCCAAGCTCAGAGAGGATGACCACGTCTTCATGCACGCGCTTCACGTCACGCTCAACCAAACGAGCGAGCTCTCGCACTGGCAATTCGCCCTTGCCCTGCGCGGCACGCACCAAGGCCCAGCGCCGCTCGGTCAACGCCCCGAAGAACTGACCGGGGCTTTCAAAGTTGAGCACTTCGCCTTGGTAAGTGCGCTTTTGCGCAGACTTGGCGGCAGCGCGCAAACCGGCCTGCCAGTCGGGCTGCAAAGTTATCGTCAAATGGCGCTCATTCATGTTGCTCTCCTGGCCGCCACGGCGGCAATGAAGTCTTCAACCAACTGATCCACACCCCTGAACTCGTAGGGCAATTCTTTCCCGTCAACGTGACAGTGGTCGCCCTTGCCCCGCTCGTTGTCAAAACCGACGATTCGAACGCCATCTTTGGCGTAAACCGCACGGTACTTGAACCCGTGCTCGGTGGGCGGCACTGGCGTAGGCACTCTCCAGACCACTAACTCAATCACACCACCATCAGGAGTGATGTTCTTGAAGCGCGTGATGAGCTGGGCTGGCATGTTGGCTATTATGCCAACAATTGGCATGGACATCTACTGACGTTTCGTACCAAGCATCATGCATGCAGGCGATGGGGTAAAGTGGCGCGGGGAATGGAGCGAATCACTCATGGACGAAACCACAAACCACCAAATGCGTGGCCAGCGCACGTACTACGTGAGCGATGAACGCCTGCGTGAATTCGCCAAGCTCAGCTACGCCGAACGACTGGCGTGGGTGGAGAAGTGTTCTACATTTGTGCGGTTGGGACAGGCCGCGTTGGGCAAGCGTGTCCAGACCCATCTACTCAAAAAATTGCAGGTCGTTAACATTCGTAGCAGATGCCTGTGGCAGACTCACGACAATCATCACCCGAGGGGGGACAGCATGCGATCCGTCTTAGTGTTTATCTTTGGGGCTGCCTTGTTGAGTGCCGCCTGCGCCCAAGATACGCCCGAACAAATTACCAACGCACAGATAAACGCTTACCGTTTAGGGCTTGAGACGGGGTGTAAGAACGCGGGACGTCGACGGGGGGACGATGCCCAGAAAGTGGACGGGTTTTGCGGCTGCATGCTGGAGGTGCTCAATAAAAGTATGAGTCCGCAAGACTGGCAAAAGGCGTATTTCTATTCGATCAAGAAGCAGGAGCGCGAGGAGATGCTAGTAATGCGTCCCCATATGAGCAAAATCCAGACCTGCCGTTCTGGCACCTAGAAGCTCACCCCACCTCAGCAATCAACTCAATCTCCACACAAGCCCCCAGCGGAATCTGGGCCACGCCAAAGGCGCTGCGGGCGTGGGAGCCGCGTTCGCCGAAGACTTCGCCCAGCAGTTCTGAGCAGCCGTTGGTGACGAGGTGTTGTTCGGTGAAGGTGTTGGTGGAGTTCACGAGGCTCATGACTTTCACGATGCGCTTGACTTTGTTCAGGTCTCCCACGGCTGCGTGAAGCGTGCCCATGAGGTCAATCGCCACAGCGCGGGCGGCTTGTTGACCTTCGGCTGTTGTCATGGTTAGGCCGAGTTGACCGACCCACACTTTGCCGTCTTTCTTGGCGATGTGGCCGCTCAAAAAAACGAGGTTGCCTGTTTTCATGAAGGGCAGATACGACGCGGCGGGAATGGCAACGGGGGGCAGGCTGATGCCGAGGCTTTCGAGTTTTTGATAGACGGACATGGGGTTCTCCAGACGGTGGGGCGTAAAGCCGGGATGGGCTTGTGGGCGGAATTGGGTTAAGGTCAGCGGCAAATTCTACGGGGGACTTCATGGGCTGGCTGGAGGCCGCATTGCTGGGTATTGCGCTGGGCGTGGCTGTGCAGTTGCAGCAGGCGCAGGTGCTGGGCTGGGCGCTGGATGCAGTGCTGCTTTCAACGGGGCTTTTGCTCGGGTTGCTGCTGTGGTGCTTGCATGCCTGGCAACTCAGACGCGGCAAGCAAGAGCAAAGCCCGCGTGCATGGCTGCTGATCCTGTGTGGGGTGGGGGCGTTGCTGGCCCCGGGGCTGGCCGGGTTTGCCTTGGTGGATGCACGTGCGGGCTGGCAACTCTCGCAAGCGCTCAACCCGGCACTGGAGGGGCAGGCCTTGCGGCTGCGAGGCACGGTGGTGGGGCTGCCGCAGTTTGGCGAGCAGGGCGTGCGGTTCCGGCTGGCGGTGGAGTCTGCCTTGCTCGACGAACGCGAAGTGCGCGTTCCCGCGCTGCTGGATTTGGGCTGGTGGGGCGGTGTGCAGCGGCGCGGCATGGACGCGGGTGGCTTGGGCGACCCGGGCGACACCGAAACGCTGCCTTCCACACCGCGCATCCTCACAGGCGACCGCTGGGAATTCACCGCCCGGCTCAAGGCCCCGCACGGCCACGCCAACCCGCATGGTTTTGATTTCGAGTTGTGGTTGTGGGAGCAGGGTGTTGGCGCTACGGGCAGTGTGGGCACGCGCCGAGCCGATGCGCCGCCACGCTTGCTGGGCGACTCCGGCAATGAGCGCATGGCCCGTTGGCGGCAGCGTTTGCGCGACAAGTTGCTGGCTGCACCACTCGATGCCGATGGCATGCGGGCGCGGCAGGTGGTGGCTGCGCTGGTGGTAGGCGACCAGAGCGCGATTGAGCGCTCCGACTGGGACATCTACCGCGCTACCGGCGTGGCGCATCTGATGAGTATTTC
>JBJOKU010000212.1:0-3513 GCA_046045925.1 Pseudomonadota bacterium | reverse complement strand
AAGCGCTGGACGCTGGCGCGAAAATGATCTTGCTCGACAACATGAGCATGGACATGCTGAATGAGGCAGTGCGAATCACCGCAGGCCGCGCAAGCCTTGAAATCTCGGGCAGCGTGACGATGGAAATGCTTCGCGCTTATGCAGAGACTGGTGTGGACCGCATCTCGGTTGGGGCGCTCATCAAAGATGTGAAGGCGGTGGACTTTTCCATGCGCTTTCAAGACAAGCCGGTGGAGTGATTTCTCGGGTGCGCCTTCTGGCGCTCGGCCAGCATCCTCCAAAAGGATGATCTTGATCTGAATCAATCGTTGTCGCAGGCTCCGTGGCAACAATCGTGCGTCCGGCTAACTAGGCCGGTGCTTTCTTTTGCGCACGATGGTTTTCTACAAACGCTTGTCGACCAAATTCATGGTCGTTGGGGTGATGCTGCTCACGCTGGCATTGCTCTCGATCGGTCTGACCATGTGGATCACATGGCAGATCGACGGTGGAGCTGCAGCTGTCAACGAGGCGGGCCGTCTGCGCATGCAGATATGGCGCTTGTCCAGCGCGGTGCAGGGCGGGCGCGAACCCGCAGAAATTCATGGGTTGCTGCATGAATTTGATGGCACCATGAAAGTGCTTCGCCAGGGCGACCCCGAGCGGCCCCTGTTTGTGCCCTGGAATGACGACAGCCAGCGCCAGTTCGACGGGCTGGCCCGCACCTGGCAAGACATGCGGCCCATGTGGTCCAACCCGCAGCCACCCGACGCATGGGAAATGACCCAGCGCTCTGAGTTGTTCGTGTCGCAGGTCAACCAGTTGGTGCTCTCCATCGAGAAAACACTCTCCACCCTGACGGCGGTGCTTAACCTGTTCCAGTTCCTCATGCTGGCCATGGCGGTGGCGGCGGCCATTCTCTCCATTTACGTGGGCTATCTGTTTGTGATCTACCCCATCCGCAAGTTGCAGGATGGTTTGAAGCGCGTCGAAGCGGGCGACTTCAGCACGAGGGTGAGCAGCGATTCGCCAGACGAGTTTGGCGACTTGGCGGCGGGCTTCAATCACATGACCCAGGCGTTGGAAGTGGCCTATCACAGCCTCGAATTGAAGGTGCAAGAAAAGACCCGCGACCTCGCTGCCGAGCGCTCGCGGCTGGCCGCCCTCTACGAGGTGAGCACCTTCCTCGTGGAGCCCAACACGCTCGACGATCTGGCGCGCGGTTTTGCCCAGAAGGTGCGCAAGCTGAGCAATGCCGATGCCGTGGCCGTGCGCTGGTCAGACGAGGCCAGCCAGCGCTACCTGATGCTCGCCAGTGACTGCCTGCCGCAAGAGCTGGCCACGCGCGAGCATTGCATCGAGGCGGGCCAATGCGCTTGCGGGCAAGAGCAGGCACAGGCGCACACGCGGGTGATTCCCATCGTACCGGTGGATCACGATGTGATGGGCAGTTGTGCCCGTGCGGGGTTGAGCTGCGTGGTGAGCGTGCCCATACGCCTGCAAAACAAGGTGATTGGCGAAGTCGATCTGTTCTACCGCCACGATGTGGTGCTCACCACCGAAGACAAGGGCCTCTACGACGCGCTGGCAGGCCATTTGGCCAATGCGGTGGAAAACCTGCGCACCGAGGCGCTGGTGCGCGAAGCCGCCGTGAGCGAAGAGCGCACCATGCTGGCCCGCGAGCTGCATGACTCCATCGCCCAGTCGCTGGCCTTCCTGAAAATCCAGATCACGCTCTTGCGCCAGGCCATCCACAAGCAGGATGCCGCACTTGCCCAGCGCGTGATCGACGAAATCGATGCGGGCGTGCGCGAGAGCACGGGCGATGTGCGCGAACTGCTCGTGCACTTCCGCACCCGCACCAACAGCGACGACATCGAAGATGCGCTGCGCGTGACCCTGCACAAGTTCGAACACCAGACGGGTCTGTCCACGCAACTGGCGGTGCAGGGACACGGCGTGTCGCTGCCCTCGGACGTGCAATTGCAAGTGCTGCACGTCATCCAGGAGGCGCTGTCCAACGTTCGCAAGCACGCGCAGGCCACCGAGGTGAGCGTGAGCGTCGAGCGCGAGCCGCACTGGGTGTTCCGTGTGCGCGATAACGGCTGCGGCTTCGAGCCCAGAGCCGGGCAACCCGATGACACGCACGTGGGCCTGCACATCATGCGCGAGCGCGCGCAACGCATTGGCGCGAAGGTCAACGTCGCATCCACCCCCGGCACGGGCACCGAAGTGCGCATAGAACTGGAAGCTGCATGAATCTTGATATCCGTCCCATCCGGCTGCTCGTGGTGGACGACCACAACCTCTTCCGCCGTGGCCTCATTGCCCTGCTGGGGAACGACGAGCGCTTTGAAATTGCAGGCGAAGCAGCCGATGCCACCGCCGCACAGGTGGCCGCGCACAAGTTGCAGCCCGATCTCATCTTGCTCGACAACCACCTGCCCGGCGTCATGGGCGTGGACGCGATCGCGGGGCTCAAGGAAGTCTCGCCCGCCTCGAAGGTGGTGATGCTCACCGTGAGCGAGAACGAGGACGACCTCGCCGCAGGCATCCGCTCCGGGGCCGACGGCTACCTGCTCAAGACCATCGACACCGCCGAGCTGTGCGACCTCATTCAGCGTGCCTGGGAGGGCGACTCGGTGTTCAGCCCTCAGATGCTGGGCAAACTGGTGGGGCTGCTGCGCCAATCGCCCGCACCTGTTGCCGCGCAGGCTGCACAAACGCCTGTGCCTTTGCCTGTCCGCGCCCCTGTGCCAAGCGCAGACAACAGCGCTAGTGCCAGCGCCACCAACGCACAGACCGAGGCAGAGCGCGAGGCCGAAGAAGCCCTGCGCAGCCTCTCGCCGCGCGAGCTGGAGATTCTCAAGCTCATCGCGCGCGGTGACAGCAACAAGCTCATCGCACGCGAACTGGACATTGCCGAAACCACGGTGAAGATCCACGTCCAGCACATCCTGCGCAAGCTCAATCTGGGCAACCGCGTTCATGCAGCGGTGTTTGCCAGCGCACGCGGCCTGGCTTGATCTGCATCAAGCCACTACTCCCAAAGAACTATGTCTGCGCCCCGATAGGGCGGGGTGGCTTCCGCATTGCGCCTTGTGCATGGTTCTTTTGATTCGCGTCGCCCCCACCACCGGAGGATGTGAAAAACCGGCCTGAAAACGCACAGTGCTGTCATGGAAAAGGAGTTTCCCATGACAACCGAGATGCAACACAAACGACAGGCCTGGTCGGTGCTCATTGTGAGCACCTGGGCCTTCACCGTCTGCTTCATGGTCTGGATGATGTTTGGCGTGATCGGCATCCCGATCAAGAAGATGCTGGGCCTCAACGCCACGCAGTTCGGCCTGCTCACGGCCACACCGGTGCTCACCGGCTCGCTGGTGCGTGTGCCCCTGGGCATCTGGACTGACAAGTACGGTGGCCGCATCGTGATGGCCATCCTCATGGCCTGCACCGTGCCCGCCATCTGGCTCATGGCCTACGCCACCGAGTTCTGGCATTTCCTCGTGATTGGCCTGTTCGTCGGCT
>JBJOKU010000211.1:0-3514 GCA_046045925.1 Pseudomonadota bacterium | reverse complement strand
CACCGTGCTGCAACGCAGCGCACACTGGCAAGCGCGCCCGCAAGAGGGCGAAGCCAGCCCCATCACCGAGGAGGGCCTGCTGCGCTTCATCGACTGGCTCGAACCCCTGTTGCGCCGCGAGGGCTACCTGGCCCTGCTGGTCGAGCGCCCGGCCCTGCACGAGCGGCTGCTGCGCGTGTTCAGCAGCGCCCGCTGGCCCGCGCGCTACGCCATGACGCACCCCGGCGTGATCGACGAACTCGCCAGCCCCGCCCTGCTCAACGAGCGCTTCGACGCCCCTGCCTTCGAAGCCGAGCTGGAGCAGCGCAAACACAGCCTGGAGCGCAGCGAAGGCCTCGACGAAGAGCGCCTCATGAACCTGCTGCGCCGCGCCCACCACGCCGAGGTGTTCCGCATTCTCGTGCGCGACGTGGAAGGCCGCCTCACGGTCGAACAAGTGGCCGACGACCTGAGCGCCCTGGCCGACACCGTGCTCGCCATCACGCTGCGCTGGTGCTGGCCCTTCGTGAAAAAGCAGCACCGGCCCGACGCGCAATGCGCCATCATCGGCTACGGCAAACTCGGCGGCAAGGAGCTGGGCTACGGCAGCGACCTCGACATCGTGTTCGTCTTCGACGATGAGGCCGACGAAGCCCCCGAGGCCTACTCGGCCCTGGTGCGCAAGCTCACCCTGTGGCTCACGCTCAAGACCGGCGAAGGCGACCTCTACGAGATCGACACCGCGCTGCGACCCAACGGCAACTCCGGCCTGCTCATCACCCGCTTTGCCGGCTACGCCGACTACCAGACCCAGCGCGGCAGCAACACCGCCTGGACCTGGGAACACCAGGCCATGACCCGCGCACGCTTCGTGACAGGCGTGCCGCATCTGCGAGCCGCGTTCGATGCCGTGCGCCAGACCGTCATCACCGCCCCACGTGACCGCGATGCCCTGAAAGCCGAAATCCGCGCCATGCGCGAAAAGATGCGCATGGCCCAGAAACTCAAGGCCGGCGTGTTCGACATCAAGCACAGCGCAGGCGGCATGATCGACGCCGAGTTCGCCGTGCAACACCTCGTGCTCGCCCACAGCGCCGATCACCCCGCGCTGCAAGCCAACACCGGCAACATCGCCCTGCTGGAGAAAGCCGAACAACTCGGCCTGCTGCCCGCTGGCGTGGGCCACGCCGCAGCCGACGCCTATCGCGAATTGCGCCACCGCCAGCACGTGGCGCGGCTCAACGAGCAAAGTGCGATCTGCGAGCCGGGAGAAGTGGACAAACAAGTAAGTGCCATCGTTGATCTTTTCCAAACGGTATTGGGCTATACCGCCTGAATTTGGCCGTTTATTCGTTTGCGCATA
Organism: Pseudomonadota bacterium; assembly: GCA_046045925.1. Taxonomy (GTDB): domain Bacteria; phylum Pseudomonadota; class Gammaproteobacteria; order Burkholderiales; family Burkholderiaceae_C; genus JBJOKU01. The sequence goes on along the minus strand of JBJOKU010000211.1, from coordinate 2,172 downwards.
CAATCACCGCTGAATCTGAAGTCCGGCAAGTCTGGGTAGTAGGTTTCACCCGGGGCCCGAGAGGGCCCCTTATTTTTTTGTGCGCCCGCTTCGCGAATCACAACCTGACGATGCCCTGAGGGTCTCTTGATGCCGCCACTTTGCACAAGATGGCATCGAGCCTTGTGAAGTAGTTCTTTCCCGACACCCTCTTGAAATAAGCTGAGGGTTGCTCCTGCTGATACAGCAAGTACGCGGCCACATCCACCGACTGCACGAAATAGGACAAAGCCGAATCGCGGTAGTTCGGGTCTTCGATTACGTTGCGGACCAACAGATTCCTGTAGCCCGCCCCCTGCTGATTGGGCACCGGATTGAAGGCCCGCATTTTGCGCAGTAGAGCATCCAGCTTCTTGCGGTCTGAGTTGTCCGGGAAAATCATCCCCATGTCATCCGGATTGCGCGGGCCTGCGAAGTTGCGATGCGCGAGCGTGTTTTCAAACCGCTGGATCAGCGCTTGCCACGCGCTCTCAAACACATCGTAGTCTGGTGGTTTGCCCTCCTTGTCCACTACCACGCACAGCAAGCTCACGTCGGACATGCCTGCCAACTTGTCGGCATAACGACGCAATATCTCCAAACGGTGATGTTTCTTGATGCGCGCCAAGTCACCGGGCCGGGTGATCAAATGGCTGGCATGGATTTCTTCCCTCAGCTTGAGTCCGTAGTCCGCCTTCAACTGTCTGCGAAAAGCTTGCAATTCTTCCAGCGTTTGTTGCCAGCGAAGCTCATGCAAAACCAACCCCACCAGAATGAAATACCGGGTTCTGGAGTTGACCAGCCCCACGTCTCCGCTTTCGTCGACGTACATCAAGTACATTTTTTCTCCCTGTTTTCTCTGTCTTTGTGCCTATAAGGTCATCTTACGGTGGGCCGCCACCACGTGGCTTGCGTGTGCGCCCGGCCAGCACCGCGTCGAACAGCCAATCCGGCAACACGCGCAGCAGCTTGGCCACTACCGCCATTTGCCAAGGGATGACAGCGTAGCTGGTGCCGCTGGCGATCTTGCGGAAAGTGCGCTCGGCAAACTCATCGGGCTGCATGAGAAAGGGCATGGGGTAAGGGTTGCCTTGCGTGAGTGGCGTGTCGATGTAACCCGGCGCGATGGTTGTGACGCGCACGCCCGAGCCGCGCAACTCACCGCGCAAACTCTCGCAGTAGCTGATGACCGCCGCCTTGCTGGAGCAATACGCACCATGCCCCGGCAGGCCGCGAATGCCTGCCACGCTGGCGATGCCCACCAAGCTGCCGCTGCCGCGCTCGCGCATGGGCTTGATGAAGGGCGAAAAGCTGGCCGCCACGCCAATCACATTGAGCGCATAGGTCTGCGCCAACACCGGCAAGTCTTCGGCATAGGCCGTGTCCACACCGATGCTGTGCCCCGCGTTGGCGATCACCACATCGGGCACGCCTTGCTTCGCAATGCAACGCTGGCCTGCGCCCACGGCTTCGTCTATCACCGAGAGGTCGGCCGCGTACACGGCACAGTCATCGGGTGCAATGCCCTGCGCTTGCGCCCACTCGCGCATGGCCTGCTCGCGCCGCGCCACCAGCGCGAGACGGTAACCCGCACGGTGGTAACGCAAGGCCAGGGCCTGGCCGATGCCGCTGGATGCGCCGGTGATGTAGGCTAGGGGTTTCATGTCCGCAAGCGTACCGCATGCTTGACGCTGCTTGGGCGCCCCGGTAGAACCGAGGCAATTACCGATTCACCGATGCACCGCACGATCTTTCAAACCCCCGTCGTCAGCCCAATTTGCCGCGCCCTCTTCGGGCTGTGGCAAAAGGCCTGCGGCTGGCGCGTTGTGGATGAGTTTCCGCCCGAGGCCGCGCGCTGCGTGGTGATTGGCGCACCCCACACCAGCAACTGGGACTTGCCCGTGGCGCTGATGGCCGCCTTCCACTGGCGGCTCAACGCCTACTGGATGGGCAAGGACAGCATCTTCCGCTCTCCGTTTGGCGCGATCATGCGCTGGCTCGGCGGCGTGGCGGTGGACCGCAGCCGCAGCAACAACGCCACACAAGCCATCGCCGACGCCCTCACCGCCTCACACGGCCCGGTGCAATTGATGATCTCGCCCGAGGGCACACGCAAGCGCGTGGACGAATGGAAAACCGGGTTCTACTACATCG
>JBJOKU010000210.1:0-3551 GCA_046045925.1 Pseudomonadota bacterium | reverse complement strand
GTGAGCACAGCCGAGCGCAGTGCAGGCACGATCAGCAGAGCGGCCAGGCCAGCCAATGCGACGAGTGCAATCAGGGAACCAGTCATTTCGAATCCTCGGGGTTGAATGTGGGCAGCGGCGAACGCAAGCCACCCAGCAGGAAAGACATCAGGCGGGGCATGAGGCGGTCCACACGGTCGGTGGACTCTTCCTCCTCGATTTGCCAGTCGGTGACCAGACGCAGGGTGTCTGTACCGGCAATGGCGTACGAGGTGGCCCCCAGCATGAAGTGGAAGCGCCAGACGATCTCGGCCTTGGGCACGTCGGGCAGCGCCTTGAACAGCGCCGCCTTGTAGCGCTCCAGCACCGGCTGGTACTCCTTGGCCATGAACGTGCGAATGAAGCCTGCGGGCTCGGTCATCGTGCGGCCCAGCAAGCGCAAGAAGGTGAGGCCGCCGTGCGCTTCGTCATCGGCCATGCGGATGAGCGTGCCGAAAAAGCCATCGAGGATTTGCGAAGGCTTGAGCGGCTTGCCTTGCGCCTTGGCCTCGTGGGCATCCAGGATGCGCATGCGCTCCTCGTTGAGCCAGTCCAGGCGTCGCTTGAACACCGCCTGCATCAGCGCCTCTTTGCTGCCAAAGTGGTAATTCACGGCGGCCAGATTCACCGAGGCTTCACTGGTCAGGGTGCGCATGGACGTGGCCTCGTAGCCATGTTCCATGAACAGTCGCTCAGCCACATCGAGGATGCGCTGGCGCGTATCGACAGTTCTGGGGGACAACATGATGAGCTCGCTTTGAATTGGGTTAGCCATAATTCATACGTTCGTTTGAATTATGGACGAAATGAAAGCATCGCGTAAAGATGCAATGTCGCGAGGGGGACAAAAATCAGAAGGGAGGTAGCGCGTCGGTAATCAGCCCGACAACACCCATGAGCGCAAGTTCACGAGCGCGTGAGGCTTCGTTGACCGTGTAGGTCATGGGGGCAATTGCCCTGCTCGACACAGCCCGAACCAGCGTTGGACTCCACTGGCTTTGCTCCAAGACAACGGCCACACACTCAAGGGAGTTGGCAATGTCCAGCGAATCAGGTTGTACTTCTTCCAGCAGCAATGCACGTTGCAAATGCGGGGCTGCAAGTTTTGAGGCTAGCAGCGATTCAGGCTTGAAGGAACTGAGCAAAGGCCATGCGAATGCACCGCCCTGCCCTGCCCATTCGTGAGCCACCGCTTGGGCAATCAAGTGGCCGCAGCGTTCCTCTTCTCCGGGCGAGGGCTTGATTTCAATGTTGAGCAGTAGCTGCTGTTGGCGACAAAACTCGGCAATTTCCGACAGACAAGGTATCGGTTCGCCAGCAAATTCGGAGCTGTGCCAGCTTCCGGCATCGAGCATGCGCAGTTCTGCCCATGTGTGGGCACAAGCCAGCCCGAGGCCGTTGGTGGTGCGGTCGAGGGTGTCGTCGTGCAGCAGGAAGGGCACGCCGTCGGCACTCACCTGCACGTCACACTCGAACATGCGGTAGCCGAGGCTGGCTCCCAGCTTGAATGCGGCCAATGTGTTTTCAGGGGCACGCTTGCCTGCGCCCCGGTGAGCAATCCACTTGGGATAGGGCCAAGTGGATGCCATGCTCATGAAAATCTTCGGCTCAAGCGGGTTTGCGCAGCAGCACCTTGAGGCAGGCCATCAGGCGGCGGGCCTGGGGCTCGCTGTGCGCACTGGCCAGCACCTTGGCCGCGTCTTGCGTCCACGTCTGTGCAGGAGCCGGATCGTTGCGGCGCGTCAGCAATTGCAATTGCAGAGCGCGGCGGTCGTTGATCTGGTCGGCGGGCGTGGGCACTTCGGCGGCCATTTCGAGACGCAGCAGGGCTTCGCCTGAACCGGCCTGTGGCGCAGCTGAGAGCGACTGCACCCAAGCCTGACGTTGCGAGGGGGAAATGCGACCGCCCAGTTGCTGGGCAGCAGGCACGTCATCGGCCTTGCGTTCGGCCCAGGCCGAGATGAGTTGGGTGAGTGTTTCGCCATGGGCCATTGCAGCGAGCTTTTTAAGCTGCAGCTGGGCACGCTCCAGCGCATCGCGCTGGGCGCGGAAGGCGGCATCGCCCAAACGCGGGCCGCGCTCGGCGCGGTCAAAGCGGTCGTTGCGCTCACCACCAAAGCGGTCTGTACGGCGATCATCACCACGACGTGCATCGTCGCGGCGCTCGGGGCGGCCACGGTCCCCCGTGCGGTCCCCGAATTTGCCCGGTTTGCCACCTTTGGCATCTCTGCCAAATTTGCCAGCAGCGGGTTCAGCTTTTTTCATGCCGGGGCGGTCGTCGCCACGCATGGCCACCAAGGGTTTGGCGGGTTGTGCGGGTTTGGCTTTTTCTTCAGCGGCAGCTTCCGGGGCAGATGCTTCATTTGCGGGCGCATCGTCTGAAGTGGCAAGTGCAGACTCGCTGGCAGGTGCAGCAACCTCGGCAGGTGCAGGTTCGCTTGCAGCGGCTGGGCTGGCAGCATCTTGAGCCTTGGCGGCGGGTTGAGCAGCGGTTTGGCCACGGCTGGCGGCCTCCAGGGCAGCAAGTGCGGCGCGAATGGCTGCGGCATCGCCAGAAGCAATTGCGGCATCCACTTCTTTGGTGGCGTTGATGACGGCTTGGTCGTGCGCAGTGAGTGCGGCGACCTGCTTTTCGCGTTCGGCGCTCTTGCGCTGGAAGGCTTCGTCAATCGGCTTGCGGAAGACTTCCCACAGCTTTTGCTCGACCTTGCGCTCCAGCGGCACGGCCACGGCTTCGGCTTGCCAGCGTTGTTGCAACTCCTTGACGGCATCGATGCGCAAGGCGGGCGCAGCACCCAGGGCCTTGGCTTCTTCGATCATGGCGCTGCGGCGCTCACGGCTTTGTTGTTGAGCGGTTTCGAGCGGGCCATGCGCGAGCGAGATGGCCTGTTTCCACAGGGGTTGCATCTCGGCATAGGCCTTTTCGCTCATGTGGCCCAGCGTGCGCCAGCGCTCGGAGAACTGGTGCAGATCACGGATTTGCGCCTTCCAGTCTGTGCTGCTGGCGTGAGCGGCGGCCCAGGCTTTGACCTCTTCAATCAAGGCTACACGCTCGCCCTTGGCGGCCTCGGATTTGGCCTTCACTTCTTCGAGCCAGGTTTCCACCACCTTGTGGGCCTCATTGCAGGCCTCATCAAATTTCTTCCACAAGCCATGGTTGGGTGTGCCGCCCTGATCGGTGGTTTTCCACTGCTCGCGCAAGGTGCGCAGGGCCTCTTGCTGCTTGCGGCCACCCAGTGGCTTTTCTTTCAGCTCTGTGGCTTTGTTGACGAGTTCCTGGCGCAATTGGTCGGCACGCCAGCGCTGCCAGCCCTCCAGCTCGCCCGCCTGGGAGAGCAAGGCATGCGCTTCAGCCTCGATGGCGGCATCCAGAAATTTGTGGTTGGCCTTCAGGGCATCACGCAGATCGTGGGCGATCTTGGGTACGGCTTTGGTGTGGCCCTCTTCCACTTGTTTTTTGAGTTCGTCGAGCAACAAACGAACGGCTGTGTTGGCCTTGTCTTGCAGCTCTTTCAACTGTGCCGGGTCCATTT
>JBJOKU010000209.1:0-3554 GCA_046045925.1 Pseudomonadota bacterium | reverse complement strand
ATGGATTTCACGGGGTCGCCAGCCGGAATGACGGTGGCATCGAGAAAGTCGTTGTCCTTCACGTTGATGAAAAACTGGGCGCTGGCCGAGTGCGGGTCGTTGGTGCGGGCCATGGCGAGTGTGCCCAGCAGGTTGCCGGGGCCACCCGCCGCAATGGCTTCTCGCCCTTCGTGGGCGACTGGGGCACGGGTGGGCTTTTGAGCCAGCTTGCTGTCAAACCCGCCACCCTGGATCATGAAGTTTTCAATCACGCGGTGAAAGACGGTGCCGTCGTAGTGCTTGTCCTTGACGTACTGGAGGAAGTTGGCAACCGTCTTGGGGGCGTATTGGGGATAAAGCTCCACCACGATGTTGCCCTCGCTGGTGGCGAGCTTCACACGGGGGTTGGCTGCTTTGGCGCTGCTGCCCGTTTGGGCGCAAACCAGCACAGGCGCGGCGACAAGCAAGCACGCGATGGCAGACAGCCAGGAACGGCGCAGGAGGTTCATCCGATGATTCCTTCAAAAAAGATTTTCCACTGGGTGCCTTGGCGAATCCAGTATTGGCGGCGTGTGGCTCCTGTGTGGGAGCGTTTGGTGACTTCACCAAAAGTCACCACCATGGTTTCACTGCCAGTTGGCTCTTTCCAGTGCAGGATGCTGAGGTCTTTCAGATCGGCCAGTTCGCCTTTGCGAGCGCTGGATTCCGCTTCAAGCACGGGCTTCCACTGGTTGAGGTCTTTGTCGAAATTCTTGAAGTCGGGTGTGTAGTAGGCCAGCAGCTTGCTGAAAGGGCCTTGTGCTTTGGCCTGGTTCCAGGTCTGCAAGATGCCCATGAATTGCTGCCGGTCCATCTGTTTTGCTTGGGGCAGTACCCACTGAATCTGTTGCGCGATCACGAACGGGGTTGTCCGTGGTTCAACAATATGGAGAATTTTTTGCAGGTCGGGGTTGGCAAGGACAACGCAGCCGTCGCTTGCCTTGGGTGGACGTGCAAACTGGTTGGGGGGAGTGCCATGCAACCAGATACCACTGCCCGTTTTGCCGCGCAGCACATCGTAGGGGTTGGGGTAGTTGATGGGCATGGCTCCCGAGCCATAAAAATCCTTGAGGTTCTTGCGGGGCAGGGAACTGGTGATGTAGTACAGGCCCAATGGTGTGCGCAGGTCGCCTTCGACCGATTTCTCGATACCGGCTTTGCCGACAGAAATATAGAAATCAGACTTGAGCACCAAGCGGCCATTCCGGTTTTCAAACAGGTACAGCCGCGAACGCGAGGCATCCACTGCGATGGCGTGGCGGTTGCGTGGAGACAACTGGAGGAACTGGGCCGGAATATGTCCTTCAGGCGGGCGCTCCTGAAGGGCCTTGATCCGCATGAGGGATTCTTCACGCAGGTCGCTGAGGTTGCCATTGGAGAGCTTGACGAGATTGTCAGGCGCATCACCCAGTTGGCGAATGGGACGCACACGCGAAGTCAGCAAGTCACCGTAGATGAGTTGCGCCAACTGAAAATTGGGGTGCTGTTTGACCAAATGCTGGGCATGTTCGAGCGCCAATTTGGTGTTGCCCGAACCGGCAAGCTTGTAAATTTCGATCAGCCGCGATTCGGCATCAAGTTCGGGCCGCGGGTGAACCTGGGGCGCTGTGGGGGGAGTGGCCTGGCGTGCAGGTTTGCCTGTCTTGGCCTTGGCGCGGGCTTCACGCTGTTTTTTGTCTTGCTGGGCGTGGGCATCACCCGTGGCCAAGCCCAAACCAGTGCCGACAAATCCAGTCAGCAACAGGGACAAACAGAAGGTGGCAGCTCGTCCGAGCAGAGCCGCCGAAATCGCACGAATCACGGATACCAACGATTACTTCGAAGACTCACTCACAATGACCCAGCGGCCACCAGCTTGCAGCAGTTGCAGGGTTTTGCGGCTGGAGACGGCCAATTTGTCAGCGGTGTAGTCCTGGCGGAACGTGGCTGTCGCTCGATTGCCTTTGACACTAACTGACAGATTGGAAATGCGCACAGAAATTTTGGATTTGCCGGTGATGCGGGCTTCGCGTTCGGCTTCCCAATCCTTGCGGCTGCTCTTGCCGCCGTTGTCGAATTCGGAGCCATAGGCGGCAAAGTAGCCTTGCAGATTTTTGCTGCTCCAGGCCTTGGCCCAGGCCATGACAGCAGCTTCCACGTCCTTCTCGGCTCCGCCTGTCGCAACGGGTGGTTTGGTTGCGGCGGCAACGGGCGCTGGCGCTGCAGCTGGCGCAGCCGCTACAGGGGCGGGTGCGGGTGCAGCAGCAGGGGCGGCCACGGGCTTGGCAGCAGGGGCCGCAGCAATTGCCGCACCCGCTTTGCCCTTGGGTGTAAAAATGTCGCGGATCAGTGAAAGTTTGGGTTGGATGCCAGAGTTGGATCCGTCGAGCTGAAGCGCCTTGCTGTAGGCTTGGCTGGCCAGGCGGGCGTAGATGTCGCCCAGATTTTCATGCGCAGTGGCGTAGCTCGGATTGGTGCGGATGGCCATTTCGAGGGCCGCGCGGGCCTTGTCATACTGCGCCTGGCTGGCGTAGATAACGGCCAAATTGTTGTAGGGTTCAGGCAGCTCGGGGAAATCTTCGGTGAGCTTGGTGAATGTGCTGACGGCTTCGTTGGAGCGGCCCATTTCTGCCAGGGCAACACCCTTGAAGAAACGCATTTGCGGATCTTTGGGCTTGGTGGCCAGGTACTGGTCTGCACGGGTGACGGCCTCGGATGCTTTGCCGGAGCGGAGCAAGGCACTCACTTCGGAGTAATCGTCTGCAAGTGCGACTTGGGTAAAGGCCAGCAGGCCGAGGGCAATCAGGTTTTTGCGCAAAGAGGGAAACATGTGTCACACCCAGAGTTGGAGAGGCCGTGTCTGCAACGGACGCGACCGATATACTAGACCACTTGCCTGATTGTAATTGCTGGCACGCTGTCGAATAATCAACACCCCCATGAGTTTGCGCATCTACAACACGCTCAGCAGAGCGGTCGAGACATTCACGCCCATCGAGCCCGGCCACGCCCGCATGTACGTCTGCGGCATCACCGTGTACGACTACTGCCACATCGGCCACGCCCGTGCCAATGTGGCGTTTGACGTGGTGCAGCGCTGGCTCAGGGCCAGCGGCTTGCGTGTCACTTTCGTGCGCAACATCACCGACATTGACGACAAGATCATCCGCCGCGCCGTGGAAAACGGCGAATCCATCCGTGGCCTGACCCAGCGCATGATCGATGCCATGTACGAGGACTTCGATGCCATGGGCATCGAACGCCCCGACCACGACCCGCGCGCCACCGACTACGTGCCGCAGATGCTGTCCATCATCGGCAAACTGCAAGAAAAGGGCCTGGCCTACGTGGCGGGCTCGGGCACAGGGCAGGGGGATGTGAACTACGCCGTGCGCCGCTTCAATGGTTATGGCAAGCTGTCAGGCAAGTCGCTCGACGAATTGAACGCCGGTGAACGCGTGGCCGTGCAAGACGGCAAGGGCGATCCGCTCGACTTTGTGCTCTGGAAGAGCGCCAAGCCCGGCGAACCCGCCGATGCCAAGTGGGACAGCCCCTGG
>JBJOKU010000208.1:0-3580 GCA_046045925.1 Pseudomonadota bacterium | reverse complement strand
ATAATTATTGATGCAAAACTCAAAACCACCTTACAATTCGTCGCATGAACGCCCGCAACCCCGGATTGCTCACTCCCCGCGCCCTTTATGAAGAGGTGGCTGAAGCCCTGCGCCAGCGCATATTCGCGCGTGAGCTGAAACCCGGCGACTGGATCGACGAACTGAAAATAGCGGACGAGTACGGCATCAGCCGCACGCCACTGCGCGAGGCCCTGAAAGTGCTGGCCGCTGAAGGCTTGGTCACCATGAAAGTGCGCCGCGGTGCATACGTCACCGAAGTCAGCAGCAAAGATTTGGCCGACGTTTATCACCTGCTCGCCCTGCTGGAGAGCGATGCTGCGGGCGTTGCCGCAACCCAGGCCACAGACGCACAACTCACCGAACTGCAAACCCTGCACGATGATTTGGAAAAATCAGGCAAAAAGGGCATCAAGGACAAAGACAACTTCTTCGCCATCAACGAGAAGTTTCATCAACTGCTGCTGAACATCGCGGACAACCGCTTTCGCGATCAAATGGTGGCCGACCTGCGCAAGGTCATGAAGCTCAACCGCGCCCAATCCCTCACCCGCGAAGGCCGCATCGAGCACAGCCTCGAAGAACACCGCGCCATCATGACGGCCCTCGCCAAACGCGACAGCAAAGCCACCGCCAAGGCCATGCAGGCGCATATTCTGGCGGGGTTACAGGCTGCGGGGTGATAGCGAATCTGGCGAATTCTGCGGCTTCTAATGCCGTTTGAATGCCCAAGTCTTCCTCTCAATATCGTTCACGCAAGAGAATCCTTGCTCTTGCATATTGGCAACTCTACACGTGAAGTAACCGAAGTCACTGTTTGCCAGCGGTTTGCCATCTTCATTCTTGACAAGAAGCTTCAAAAGCCCGGCAGTCACAAACCACTCACCCGCGTAATTGTTCGCCTCGTGCTGCCACTGAAACGACCCATCATTTGCGGCTTGTAACAGCGTAACAGCCCCCTTTTGTGGTTCTGTGAGCTGCACAGTCCAACGACCGATGAGAGCTTGCTTAGTCGTTGCGTCTTTCTTTGCAACTGGATCGTCACAACCGGACAAAAGAAATATCGCCAAACAAGTCGCAAAAACACGTTTTGACTGTGACCTGTACATATTTATCCTCCCTGTGGTTTTCAGCTGAATGCCAATTCCAGCTTGATCTTGCTGGCCGTAGCCCGCACTTCCTTCATTCGTCCGTGACCGGGTAGCACCTTTTCTGACACAGTCACCAGACCGGCCTTCTCCAACTCGTCCACATCGCGCTTCACGGCGCTGCGGTCGCGATGCAGGCGTTGTGAAATTTCGGTGATGGAACCGGGCATTTCCTTGACTGTGCGAAACAGGCTCAGTCGCGTTGTCGTGATGAGTCGAGCCACTTCAGCGGGGTCTTCAAACGTGACCGTGCGTTCCGCCGCAAGTGGCTGAGCGCGATCTGCTGCACGGGCAACCGCACGACCCCGCGCAAAAAACTCTTTCGTGCTAGCGGTTTTGACAGTGACTTTGCTCATGGTGCGTCCTTGATGGATAGCCAATCTTGTTCGAACAAAGTTTCAATCTGCTCAAAGCTCTCGAACACAACCGACGCAACTGCCCGTTGCCCTTTTTGTCCGAAATTTTATGGACTTCATCAATGACTTTCCTCTCAGCCATGATTTATGTTATCACGGCTGAAAGACTTGGGCTATCCCCTCCGCCCCTTCTTCTTGGCCCCCACCGTTTTCTTGCTGGCTTTTTTAACTGCCGCCTTCAGCGCCTGGATGGGCGACTTGGGCGCGGATATGGGAGCAGCTTTTTTCGCGGCTTTCTTGGCCGATGCCTTGATCGGCTTGCCCACAGAAGGGCTGGCCCAGCGGTCGGTGTCTTGGCCTTTGAGCTTGAAGGCTTTGACCACGCCGACTTCTTCGCCCGGCTTGACGAGACGGAAGTCGATCTTGCGACCGTCGAGGTCCACACGGCTCACCTGCACGCGCACGCGGGTGCCAATGGCGTAACGGATACCGGTGCGCTCGCCGCGCAGCTCTTGCCGCGCTTCGTCGAATTTGAAGTATTCGCCACCCAGCTCGGTGATGTGCACCAACCCTTCGACATACATGGCATCGAGCTGAACGAAGAGGCCAAAGCCAGTGGCGGCGGTGACCACGCCAGCGAACTCTTCGCCGAGATGCTCTTTCATGTACTGGCACTTGAGCCAGCTTTCCACGTCGCGGCTGGCCTCATCGGCGCGGCGCTCGGCGGCGCTGCAATGCAGGCCTGCAGCTTCCCAACCCAGCGTTTCCTGATTTTTCTTCAGGGGTTTGATGGGCGGTGCATCATGACCCTTGGTGTGATACCTCGTGGCATCGCGCTTGGCCAGACGCTTGGCGAGCTTTTCTTCGGCCTCGCCTGGCGTGGGCAACTTGGGCAGGTGGTATTTGGTCTTGCTGAGTATGGCTTTGATGCAGCGGTGCACCAGCAAATCGGGGTAGCGCCGGATCGGGCTGGTGAAGTGCGTGTAGGCCTCGTAGGCCAGACCGAAGTGGCCACTGTTGACGGGTGTGTAAATCGCCTGCGACATCGAGCGCAGCAACATGGTCTGGATTTGCTGTGAATCGGGACGCTCTTTCACCGCTTGAGCGATGGCCTGGAATTCGCGTGGCTCTGGGTCTTCGGTGATGCTCAGACCCACGCCCATGGCCTTGAGGTAGTTGCGCAGCAGTTCTTTCTTCTCGGGCGTCGGGCCTTCGTGCACGCGGAACAGGCCAATGTGCTTGTGCTGTTGCAGAAAGTCAGCCGAGCAGACGTTGGCCGCAAGCATGGCTTCTTCGATGAGCTTGTGCGCGTCGTTGCGCTCACGGGCCACGATCTGCTGGATGCGGCCATTCTCGTCGCAGAGAATTTTGGTTTCGGTGGTTTCAAAGTCCACCGCGCCACGCTGGCTGCGCGACTTGACGAGCGCTTGGTACAGGTCGTACAGGTTGAGCAAGTGCGGCACCAGCGGCTTGCGCTTCGCAGCCTCAGGGCCTTTGGTGTTGGCCAGAATGGCGGCCACTTCGGTGTAGGTGAAACGTGCTTGACTGTGCATCACCGCCGGGTAGAACTGGTAGGCATGCATCTCGCCCTTGGCGGTGATGAGCATGTCGCACACCATGCACAGGCGGTCCACGTCGGGGTTGAGCGAGCACAGGCCGTTGGAGAGTTTCTCCGGCAGCATGGGAATGACACGGCGCGGAAAGTACACGCTCGTGGCGCGGTCGTAGGCATCAATGTCAATCGGGTGATTGGTCTGCACATAGTGGCTCACGTCGGCAATGGCCACCAGCAAACGCCAGCCCTTGCCGCGTCCCACTTTGGCGGGCTCGCAGTACACGGCATCGTCAAAGTCGCGTGCGTCTTCGCCGTCGATGGTGACAAGCGGTACATCGGTCAGGTCCACCCTGCCCTTCTTGTCTTTGGGCTGCACCTTGTCGGGCAGGTTCTTGGCTTCGAGCAGGCAACCGTCAGAGAACTGGTGCGGCACGTTGTACTTGCGCACGGCAATTTCGATTTCCATGCCAGGGTCGTCCACCTCGCCCAGCACCTCGACCACG
>JBJOKU010000207.1:0-3619 GCA_046045925.1 Pseudomonadota bacterium | reverse complement strand
GCCGTCCCAGGTGCGCTGCACATGCATGCGCGAGAACGCAGAGTACAGCGCCTCGAAGGTGGCCGCGTTCATGGTGCTCATGCAAATCGCGCCCGAGGCGAGAAACAGGATGTAGGGCACGCCGCCCGTGATGCCGTGGGTATCGACATTGCCGATCAACCCGCCCAAGCCATAGCCGAAGGCCATGAGGGTGATGAGCGGCTCGGCCATGTTGCCGATCATGCTGGGCACGGCCAGCTTCTTCCAGACCAGAAAGTTGCGGCGGAAGACAGCGGTGAAGCGCATGGACACATTGAACATCGTCGCCCTCCTCACGCCTCGTCGCGGATCTGCCGACCCGTGAGCTTCAAGAACAAGTCTTCCAGGTTCGCCGGGCGCTTGAGCTGGACGCGCTGGCCTGCGTCTTCGTGCTCCTCCTCGATCCAGTGCGGCAGGTGCTCGTCAATCAGCCCGCGAGGCGTGCCCTCGGCGATTTTTTTGCCTTGGTCAATGATGAGCAAGCGGTTGCACAAAATCTGCGCTTCGTCCATGAAGTGCGTGGTCAGCAGGATGGACACGCCCTGCTCCTTCAAGGCCGACAGGCGATCCCACATCAGGCGGCGCGCCTGTGGGTCCAGCCCCGTGGTGGGTTCGTCCAGCAGCAGCAACTTGGGGTCGTTCACCAATGCCCGCGCTAGGCTCAGGCGGCGCTTCATGCCGCCCGACAGCTCCTTGATATTGGCATCGGCTTTCGATTTGAGCGCCGCGAACTCCAGCAGGCGAGGGATTTTTTCGCGAATCTCCGCATCACACATGCCGAAGTAACGGCCATAGACCAGGATGTTCTCGGCGCAGGTGAAATCGGGGTCGAGCGTGTCGAACTGGCTCACCACGCCGACTTGAGCCTTGGCCTGTTGCACCTGCTCAGGGATGGGGTGCCCCAGCATCTCGATGCGCCCTCCGTCTGGCCGCAGCAGGCCCAGGCACATGCGCAGTGTCGTGGTCTTGCCAGCGCCGTTGGGCCCGAGTACCCCCAGACACTCTCCAGTCCGGATACGGAAACTCAGCCCGTTGACGACCCGGCTTGCACCAAAGTTTTTGTAGAGGTCAGTTGCTGAAAAAAGTATGCCTGTCATGCCATGAGCTTGCACATTGTTGCCAGACCATTCTATGCCCGAGTCCTTGAATTTTGAGGTCAGCCTGACTGAAGGGCTTGTCATGCTGGCGAGCGAGTGGACAAAGAAAAAGGCCCCGCAAGTTTTGCGGGGCCTTTCGGGATTTTGGTAGGACGTGCAGGATTCGAACCTGCGACCAACGGATTAAAAGTCCGCTGCTCTACCAACTGAGCTAACGTCCCATCACGCTTTTTGCAGTTCATTTCATCTCTGAAAATCACTGCTAGCGAAGCCCTAGATTGTAGCGTGTTTTCGGATGGTTTTCAAAGTGCCATGCATTTACCTGCAAAAGTTTTTACTCTGCAGCTGCAAGCGTCGCAGGCTTGGCCACCTTGATCGACACCTTGTATTTCTCCTTCAAGGCGTTGTAGTAAGACTGCGTCTCGGCATTGGCCCAGTGCTGGGCATATTGTTGGCGGGTGCTGGCAAGTGCAGCTTCGGACTCGGGAGTCGCAGGCTCCACCTTGTTGATGCGCACAAGAACGTAGCCCTTCGCACCGGCATCCACTCCTGAAAATGCGGGGAGCTTGCCTGCATTGACTTTGAGTGCAGCAGAAATGATTTCACGGTTCAAGCCCTTGCGATCCACACGGCTGATCACCAGCTCGGGGCCGAACTTGACGGCGTCGGGCTGGCCTTTGAGCTGTCCCAGCTTGGCTTCGCCGTCTTGGCGGGCCATCTCAGCCGCTTTATCCAGGCTTGCCGAGTTGCGGACTTTATCCTTCACATCCGCAAACGATGACACCTTGGCAGGAGTGTATTGACTCAAACGGGCGGCCACGAGTGTGTTAGCTCCCAGTTCGATGGCTTGTGTGTTCCGCCGCTTCTCAACACTGTCCGCAGCAAAAAGCGCCGCCAACACCTTGGACTGAGACAGTACAGGGTGCGCAGTTGCAGGGCCTTCGCGGGTGATGCCGCTGGCAGTGCGAATTTCGAGCTTGAACTTCTCGGCCGCCGGCTTGAGGCTGTCAGACTGCTCGTAAACCAGATTGCTGAAAGTTTCGGCTGCTTCTGCATACTTTTTCTGGGCAAGTTGCTTGAGCACTTCAGACTCAAGCTCCTTGCGCATTTCATCGAAGCTGCGCGTCTTGGCGGCCTTGATGTCATTGAGCTGGATGATGTGATAACCAAACTCCGACTCGACCAAGGCACTGATTTCAGCCTTTTTCATCGAAAACACTGCGTCTTCAAAAGTCTTGGTCATGGCCCCCCGGGCGAAGTACCCCAGATCACCCCCCTGGGAAGCTGAGCCCGGGTCTTGCGACTCCTTGCGGGCCACGTCTGCAAAGGTCTTGGGTGACTTGCTGACTGCGGCGTGGATATTCTGCGCCTTTTCCAGCGCCATCTGCTTGTCTGAGGCCGGGCCCTTGGAGGAAACTGCAATCAGGATGTGGCTGGCCTTGCGCTCCTCCGCTGCACCTGTCTTGGAGGCGTTTTGCTCGTAATAGCTGCGCAGGTCTGCCTCAGGCACCGTGATCGTCTTGCGCACGCTGTCCATGTCGAGCACCAGATATTCGACATTGGCGGACTCGGGCGTTTCAAACTTGCGGGGGTTGGACTTGTAGTACTGCTCAAGCTCGCCATCGGACAGTGAAACACGCGAAACAAACTGTGCGGGGTCAATTTGGAGCAATTGCACGCTGCGGCGCTCGAAAAACGCGTTCATGGCCAAGTCAGCGGGGGCTTTGGTCAGCGGCACCGACATGGCCACACCGGCCAGAACCTGTTGCGCGGACAAATCAGCCCTCATGCGGGCTTCAAACATTTCAGGGCTCATCCCCTGTCCGGCAAGCAACTGCTTGTACCGCTCCATATCAAGCGAGCCATCAGGTTTGCGGATGGCCTGGATGGCCTCGTTGCGCTGCAACTCTTGCGCCAGGCGGCGATCACTGACCGAGAGATGCAAATCACGAGAAGCCGCTTGAAGAAGCCGGTCGCGCACGATGCGCTCCAGCAAACGATACTTGGCCTCCGGGCTGTCAAGCAGTTTCGCATCCAGATTGGGCATGCTGGCTCGCAAGCGATCCACCTCATCCTTGTGGGCGTTGTTCCAGGTTTCTTCTGAAATCGACTCGCCAGCGACGCTGGCCACCTTTTCGCCCTTTTCACCAAACCGGCTGTAGCCCTCCAGCCCGAACATGACAAACGAGGGCAGGATGAGCAAGAACAGCACGATCTGCATGATCTTGGTGTGCTTGCGAACAAAATCAAACATGGAACAACCCGTGAAAAAGAGCCGGCAAGAGTGCGCTGCCAGATGCGCATGAAAAAAGGCGAACTTTCATTCGCCTTCGTGATTGATGCATGAGTGGTGGGTGTTGACGGGTTCGAACCGCCGACCTACGCCTTGTAAGGGCGCCGCTCTACCAGCTGAGCTAAACACCCCACGCCCTGAAGCGCAACGAGCGCACTTCAGTTCAACGCATCTTTCAGTGCCTTGCCCGGACGGAACTTGGGCACTTTGG
>JBJOKU010000206.1:0-3642 GCA_046045925.1 Pseudomonadota bacterium | reverse complement strand
GACCGAAGAAACCGGCTGCCAGATCAACATTGAGGAAGATGGCACGATCACCATCGCCGCCACCGACGGTGCCAAGGCCGAAGAAGCCAAACGCCGCATCGAACAAATCACGGCTGAAGTCGAAATCGGCAAGGTCTATGAAGGCCCCATCACCAAGATTTTGGACTTCGGCGCACTGGTCAATCTGCTGCCTGGCAAAGATGGTTTGCTGCACATCAGCCAGATTGCCCACGAGCGTGTTGAGAAAGTGACTGACTACCTCAAAGAAGGCCAGATCGTCAAAGTCAAGGTGCTGGAGACCGACGAAAAAGGTCGCGTCAAGCTGTCGATGAAAGTTCTGCAAGAACGTGGCAGCAGCGAGCAACAACAGCAACAGCAGCAATAAGCTGTCGCACAGTGGCTGGAGCAGGGCACATGCGTGCGGTTGAAATCACCTCCTTTGGCGAGCCGGACGTTCTGCGTCTGGGCACTCGCCCCGACCCGGTTGCGGGCGCGGGGGAGGTGCTCATTGCGGTGAAGGCATCGGGCGTGAATCGCCCCGATGTGCTGCAACGCAAGGGCGCGTATCCGCCGCCGCCCGGTGCATCTGATCTGCCGGGGCTCGAAGTGGCGGGCACCATCGTCGCTGGCGATGAAGCCGCGATGCGCGAAGCTGGTTTCAAGCTGGGCGACCGCGTTTGTGCGCTGGTGGCCGGGGGCGGTTACGCCGAGTTGTGCGTGGCCCCTATCGGTCAATGTCTGCCGGTGCCTGCGGGCTTGGGCGACGTGCAGGCCGCATCGCTGCCCGAGACCTTCTTCACCGTGTGGAGCAATGTGTTTGATCGTGCGCGTTTGCAGCCAGGCGAGACCCTGCTCATCCAGGGCGGCACCAGCGGCATTGGCGTCACGGCCATCCAGTTGGCCAAAGCTTGGGGTGCGAAAGTGATTGCCACCGCAGGCAGCGATGACAAATGCGCGGCCTGTTTGCAACTCGGTGCCGACCACGCGATCAACTACAAAACGCAGGACTTTGTGGCCGAAGCCAAAGCCCTCACTGGCGGCCAGGGCGTGAACGTGATTCTCGACATGGTGGCCGGCAGCTACGTGGCCCGCGAAGTGGAAGCTCTGGCCGAAGATGGCCGCTTGGTCATCATCGCGGTGCAGGGTGGGGTGGACGCGCAGTTCAACGCCGGTTTGGTGTTGCGCCGCCGTCTCGTCATCACGGGTTCCACGCTGCGTCAGCGTCCGGTGGCGTTCAAGGCGGACATTGCCCGCTCACTGCGTGCGAAAGTCTGGCCGCTGCTGGAGCAAGGCAAAGTCAAGCCCGTGATCCACAGCACCTATGGTGCGGCGGATGCTGCCAAGGCCCATGCGCTGATGGAATCCAATACCCACATCGGCAAAATCATTCTGACCTGGTGAGTGCAAGCAACATGACTCGTCGCAAACTGATCGTCGGAAACTGGAAGATGAATGGCAGCCTCGCTGCCAATGAAGCCTGGATGAAAGAACTGGCCGAGGGGCTGGACACGACCAAGGCGCATGTGGCGGTGTGCCCACCGGCGCTGTACATCGCCCAGATGCAGGTAATGAAGCTGGCCGACTCACGGCTCAAGCATCTCGATCTGGGGGCGCAAGATGTCTCCTGCTTCGACAGTGGTGCCTACACCGGGGAGATTTCCGCCCCCATGCTGCGTGAGCTGGGCGTGCGTTACTGCATCATCGGCCACAGCGAGCGCCGCCAGTACCACAACGAACGGGATGCCATCGTGGCGTTCAAGGTGCAAAAGGCGCTGGCTGCGGGGGTGACACCCATCGTGTGTGTCGGCGAAACACTGGTCGAGCGCGATGCCGGGGTCACGGCCAGCGTCGTCAAGCGCCAGTTGGCCAGCGTGATTCACACCAACGGCCACTGCATCAGCGAGATCGTGGTGGCCTACGAGCCCGTTTGGGCCATTGGTACCGGCCGCACGGCCACGCCCGAGCAGGCGCAGGAAGTGCATGCCGTGCTGCGCGCCCAGCTCAAGGCGGCCAGTGAACAGGCGGCAGCGCGGGTTCCCATCCTGTACGGTGGCAGCATGAATGCCGCCAATGCCCGTGAATTACTCACCCAGCCCGATGTGGATGGCGGCTTGATTGGCGGTGCATCGCTCAAGGCGAAAGATTTTCTGGCGATTGCGGCAGCTGCCAACGCCAGTTGAATAGTTAATTTTGATTTGGCCCACAGGGCCTGCATGAAGTATTGAAGGAGTAGAAGATGAATGTGTTGTTGAACATTGCCTTGGCTGTGCAAATGCTGTCGGCTGTGGCCATGATCGGCCTGATCCTGATCCAGCATGGCAAGGGCGCTGATGCCGGAGCCGGTTTTGGTGGTGGTGCTGCCTCGGGCACGCTGTTTGGTGCCACGGGTGGGGCCAACTTCCTGTCACGCACAACGGCCATTCTGGCGGCGGTGTTCCTGACAACCACGCTTGTGCTGTCCTATTTCGGAAACGCCCGTCCTGCCTCTTCGGGCAGCGTGCTTGAAGCGGCTGGCAAGGCTCCGGTGGCACCTGCGGTCGAGCAGGCCCCTGCACCGGCACCCGTGGCTTCGGGTGCTGCACAAATCCCGACCAAATAACTCGGAACAAGGGCTGGGGCCTGATCGGAAGTCAGGCCGGGAGCATCAGCCCAACGTAAGTCGAATTTGGCAGACTCCATAGGCTGAGTTGCCCCGATTTCAGGGTAAACTCTAGGGCTGCCCAGACTGCGTTTTCCTCAGCGGAACGGGCCGCGACAAATCAATGCCGACGTGGTGAAATTGGTAGACACGCTATCTTGAGGGGGTAGTGGCGAAAGCTGTGCGAGTTCGAGTCTCGCCGTCGGCACCAAATCAGGCGACATGCGCCCTGCATGTCGCTGCGGACACAAGACGACGAGAACGACATGAACCTCGAACAGTACCTTCCGATCTTGCTGTTTCTTCTGGTGGGCATAGGCGTTGGTGTCGTCCCCCAGGTTCTGGGTTACATCCTGGGTCCGAATCGCCCGGACGAGGCGAAAAACTCCCCCTACGAATGCGGCTTTGAGGCTTTTGAAGACGCGCGCATGAAGTTTGATGTGCGCTACTACCTCCTGGCCATTCTCTTCATCCTGTTCGACCTGGAAATCGCCTTCCTGGTGCCTTGGGCTGTTGCGCTCAAGGACATCGGCATCGTGGGTTTCTGGGAAATCATCGTCTTCCTGTTCATTCTCGTGCTGGGCTTTGTCTACATGTGGAAGAAAGGTGCGCTGGACTGGGAGTGATCCACGTCAAACGCAAACAGGCAAGACAAACGGAGCACCAAGATGGCAATCGAAGGCGTTTTCAAAGAAGGCTTCATCACCACCACGTTTGATTCGGTGGCGAACTGGGCCAAGACCGGCTCGCTCTGGCCCATGACCTTCGGTCTGGCCTGCTGCGCGGTCGAAATGATGCATGCGGGTGCTTCCCGTTATGACCTGGACCGCTTCGGCGTGGTGTTCCGTCCCAGTCCACGCCAGTCCGATCTGATGATTGTGGCCGGCACGCTGTGCAACAAGATGGCTCCTGCACTGCGCAAGGTGTACGACCAGATGAGCGAACCCCGCTGGGTGATCTCCATGGGCTCCTGCGCCAACGGTGGCGGCTACTACCACTACAGC
>JBJOKU010000205.1:0-3652 GCA_046045925.1 Pseudomonadota bacterium | reverse complement strand
GAATGGGGGTTTGAGCACAGGGGCGTTGTATTGGTGCTGCAAGACGGTGGAATGCAGCACAGGGTCAATGCCCTGTTTGGCACACAACCAGCGATACCAATGATTGCCCACCGCCACGTGACCGATCTCGTCACGCAAGATGATGTCCAGAATTCCAATGCATGCCCTGGCATCGGGCGCGTCAATCGACTGCAGCTTCTTCTGGATGATGGGAGTGGCATCCAGCCCCCGCGCCTCAAGCGTGCGCGGCACCAAGGCCATTCGGGCGGTGATGTCGTGTTTGGTCTGCTCGCACATCTCCCACAAGCCGTCGTGCGCGGTGTGGTCGCCGTAGCTGCACCCCATCGCGGCCAACTGGTCGCGCACCAAGCCGAAGTGGTACGCCTCTTCCACGGCGACTTGCATCCATTGCAGGTAATAGGCTTCGGGCATATCGGCAAAGCGCCAGACGGCATCAAGCGCCAGCGCAATGGCGTTGAACTCGATGTGGCAGATGGAATGCATCAGCGCGGCACGCCCCGCCAGTGTGTGTGGCGAACGCTTGGGCACCTTGCCCGGGTGAACCAGCTCAGGAAGGGCAGGGCGTCCCGGCTGGTCTGATGCCGGGGTGAGTACCGCTTGGGTATCGAGCGTGAAGGCGCTCTTGTCTTCGCGCCAGAAGTTCAGGAGCCGGATTTTTACGTCCGGGTCGGGGGTGGCAAAGGCCTGCAAGGCGTGTTGGCGAAGCTCCATTCGTACAATTCTAGTTTTGAAGCTCAAGCAAAAAGGATTGGCCATGGCCATCTATGAATTGGACGGCGTGGCCCCACGCCTGGAGCAGGGGGCCTGGGTGGCTGACTCTGCGCAAGTCATCGGCAATGTGCACCTGGAAGAAAACGCCAGCGTGTGGTTTGGCGCGGTGCTGCGTGGCGACACCGATCACCTGCACATCGGCAAGAACAGCAACATCCAGGATGGCAGCGTGCTGCATGCCGACGAAGGTTGCCCGCTGCACTTGGGCGAGAACGTCACGGTGGGCCATCAGGTCATGCTGCACGGCTGCACGGTGGGTGACGGTTCTCTGATCGGCATCCAGTCGGTCATTCTCAACCGCGCCAAAATCGGCAAGAACTCCATCGTGGGCGCAGGCTCTGTGGTGACTGAAGGCAAGGAGTTTCCGGACAACGCTCTCATTCTCGGTGCCCCCGCCAAGGTGGTGAGGATCATGGACGATGCCACTGCTGAACGCCTAAAGCACAGCGCCGAACACTACGTTGAAAACAGCCGCCGATTCGCCAAGGGCCTGAAGCGCATCGCCTGAGCATTGCATGTCACAACTTCAAAAATTCCTTTTCGATGGTCTGCCGGTGCGCGGCATGATCGTGCGGCTCACCGACTCGTGGCAGGAGGTGCTGCGCCGCCGCGAGGCAGCGGGTGGCTATCCTGCGAAAGTGTCAGAACTTCTGGGTGAAATGGCCGCAGCAAGTCTGCTGATGCAAGCCAACATCAAGTTCAACGGCTCGGTGATCTTGCAAATCATGGGCGATGGCCCGGTGAAGCTGGCGGTGGCCGAGGCGACGAGCGAGTTGGGGTTTCGCGCCACGGCCAAGGTGATGGGCGAAGTATCTGCAGAGTCCACTCTCGCCGACATGGTCAATGTGCTCAACCAGGGGCGCTGCGCCATCACGCTGGACCCGCGCGACAAGCTGCCCGGGCAGCAACCCTACCAGGGCGTGGTGCCGCTGTTTGGCGACCAGGGCGAGAAGCTCGGCAAGGTTTCTGAAGTGCTGGAGCATTACATGCTGCAATCGGAGCAGCTCGACACCAAACTGGTGCTGGCAGCCAACGACAAAGTGGCCGCGGGCCTGTTGATCCAGCGACTGCCGATGGAGGGCGAAGCCAATCTCGAAGCCCGCGCCCGCGAGATGTCACGCGAGGAGCGCATCGGCCTGGAAGACAGCTACAACCGCATCTCGATTCTGGCGGCCAGCCTCAAGCGTGAGGAGTTGCTGGAGCTGGACATCGACACCATTTTGCACCGCCTGTTCTGGGAAGAGCAGACGCTGCATTTCGAGCCGCAGCAGCCACGCTTTGCCTGCACTTGCTCGCGCGAACGTGTGCAGGGCATGCTCAAGTCGCTGGGGCCCGAAGAGATCAACGACATCCTGCGCGAGCAGGGCAAGATCGAGATTGGCTGCGATTTCTGCGGTGCCAAGTACACCTTCGATTCCGTTGATGCGGTGCATGTGTTCACGCCCGAGCGCGACCACCCGCCGGGCAGTGCCAGCGTTCAGTAAACCTGCGATTCAGGCCTGCACCAGTTGGCGAAACAACTGGTGTTCGCAGGAGCCGTCTGAGCAGCGCTCGCACACCCATTTCCAGCCCGCGCCTTGCAGGCGGCCTTGATCGGCGAGGAGCGGGCTGACATCCACCCCCAGCTTTTGCATCAGCAAAGATGCCATCGATTGCAGCGCACTTTGCACTCGCGCCGCGCCTTGCCCCCAGACGGTGGCGTGCGGGCGTTCCCACAGGCGCAGGTGATGGCGCACCCGCGCATCCACCTGCTCACGCACGTGCGGGCCGTCGCGCTGGATACCGTCGGCCACCCATTCAATGTCGAGCCCCGTCACGAGGTGCAGGGCGTAGGCGTTTTGCGCCTCGCGGGCCTCGGGGTAAAGCGCTGCATCGCCATAGACATGCTCGCTGTACACCGCCGTCATGAGTGAAGTGGTGTCGGCAATCCCGAGGTCGTGCGTGGCCGCGGCCGCGGCCACTTGCCGCTCTTGTTCGCGGGCCACCCACCATTGCTCTTGCGGATTGGGGACGCGCCCCTTTTCTGCGCACCAGATGCGCAGCACTTCTGGAACAACGGCCACAGAAAAGCCCTGTGGCCTTGAGGTCTCAAGGCCCAACAGGGCTTGTTGCAGGCGGGTAGCCAGTTGGCTCTTGCCTGTGCTTTCCGCGCCAACAATGGCGATGCACAGGCCCGAGTTCATGGCTGACCCCAAGTGCGACGGATTGCGCGGCAATCAGGCCGAGGGCGGGACAAAGCCCTGCGCCTGGTCTGCGCCTTCGCCGAAGAAGTGTTTCTCCATCTGGCGGGCCAGGTATTGGCGTGCCCGCAGATCGGCGAGGTTCAGGCGGTTTTCATTGACCAGCATGGTCTGCTGCTTGAGCCATTCGGCCCAAGCCTGCTTGCTGACATTTTCGAAAATGCGCTTGCCCAGTTCGCCGGGGTAGGGCGCAAAGTCCAAACCATCGGCTTCGGTGCCGAGCTTGATGCATTTGACGGTGCGTGCCATGTGCGTCTCCTCCGGTTACAGCGTGTCGATGAAGCTGCGCAGTTTGTCTGAGCGGCTGGGGTGCTTCAACTTGCGGATGGCCTTGGCCTCGATCTGGCGGATGCGTTCGCGGGTCACGTCGAACTGCTTGCCCACTTCTTCGAGGGTGTGGTCGTTGTCCATCTCGATGCCGAAGCGCATGCGCAGCACCTTGGCTTCTCGGGGGGTGAGGCCGTCGAGGATGTCTTTGACGATGTCGCGCAAACCGGCTTGCACCGCCGCATCGGCCGGGGCCGTGTTGGTGGTGTCCTCGATGAAATCGCCCAGATGCGAATCGTCGTCGTCTCCGATGGGGGTTTCCATCGAGATCGGCTCCTTCGCGATCTTCATGA
>JBJOKU010000204.1:0-3669 GCA_046045925.1 Pseudomonadota bacterium | reverse complement strand
CTCAAGTCATAAGCTTCAGCAACCAATGCGCCGATGGGTTCGGGGGCCACACGGTACTTCTTGCTGAGCCACAGCGCCACATTGGCCTGGGGAGTTGGAAGCTCTTTTGGGTTGAGGGCCGAAACCTTTTCACTCGCTTCTGGCTCGGTGGGGATGCCCAAGCGGGTTTCAAAACGGTTGAGCAGCCAGACCAAAGCCTGGGCTTCGATTCTGGCGGCGAGCTGGGGGCGGGCCACGAGGGCTCCGAGCACCAGGATGACGGACAGTCCAATCAGGGCCAATGGCTTGCTGATGGTGTTGAGGAGTTCAGCGGTGCGTTGGGCAATGAGCCATCGCAGGCTGGGAACAGAGACCATGTTCGCTGTCATAGCACTTCCTTCTCTTGACGTTGGATGTGTCCTGCACAAGGCAGAACCACTTACCGTTGTTGATGGATCGCGGCGAAAACGCTGGTGCTTTCTTCACTTTTGTTTTCGCTTGGCCGGGGTCGGCAGCGGGTTTTTACTACTGGTTTCTTAACCAGTGGGCGGATTCTATGAGGTCAATATATAACTTGTCAAGAATATTAAATTCACTTTATATAATCAAATATGAATTTAAAGATGGTTTTTGCCCTGAGAAAAGTCAAATATCACGTTTGCTTGACAATTTTGATCCCGTTAGAGTCGTACCTCTACAAAGCGAGGCAAACGCTTCCCCTATGTGGTGAGGCTTGCCCACCCGCGAAGCCCGGTCGTCCTTGCGGAGGCCGGGCTTTTGTACTCAGAGCTTTTTGACCAGCACCTGGCTGCGACGGTCCCAGTTGTATTTGCGCTTGCGGGCTTCGGGCAGCCACTCGGGGTCAACCTGTGCAAAGCCGCGCTTGATGAACCAGTGCATGGTACGTGTGGTGAGCACAAAGATGCTTTCGAGCCCGGCGGCGCGGGCACGTTGCTCGATGCGCTTCAAGAGCCGTTCGCCGTCGCCCTGGCTTTGCACGTTGGGCGAAACGGTGAGCGCGGCGAGTTCGCCGGTTTTGGCTTCGGGGTAGGCGAACAGGGCGGCGCAACCGAAGATCACGCCGTCGTGCTCGATGATGGTGTAGTGGTCGGCATCGCGCTCGATCTCGGTGCGATCGCGCTTGACCAGTGTGCCGTCGTTTTCGAAAGGCTCAATCACGGTGAGGATGCCCGCCACGTCGTCGGCGGTGGCTTCGCGCAGGCTCTCCAGCTTCTCGTCCACCACCATGGTGCCGATGCCGTCGTGCACATACACCTCCAGAAGCAGGGCCCCATCCACCGCAAAGGGCAGGATATGGCTGCGCTCCACACCGCCCTTGCAGGCTTTCACGCAATGTTGCAGGTAGAAGGCTGTGTCTGTGGGCTTTTTGCCACCGGGCAGAGAGGCCAGCAACTGCTCAGCAGCGGCCAGTGGAAGCTCGGTGTCGATGGGGTTGTCTTCGCTTTCCGGCTCCAGCGGGTGGATGCGAATGCCCGGAATTTCGGTGAGAAAGAGCAGTTTGTCGGCTTGCAAGGCCATGGCCACGCTGGTGGCAACTTCTTCCATGGTCAGGTTGAAGGCCTCTCCCGTGGGTGAAAACCCAAAAGGCGAAATCAGCACCATTGCGCCAAGATCAAGGCTCTTGGTGATGCCGGCGACATCTACCTTGCGCACCACGCCCGAATGCTGGAAGTCCACCCCATCCACAATGCCGATGGGCCGCGCCGTAATGAAGTTGCCCGAAATGACCCGCACGGTGGAGCCGGCCATGGGCGTATTGGGCAAGCCCTGGCTGAAGGCGGCTTCAATCTCGAAACGCAGTTGGCCAGCGGCCTCTTGGGCGCAATCGAGCGCCACCTCGTCGGTGATGCGGATGCCGTGCGAATACTTGGGCGTGTGTCCCTTGGCCTGCAGTTGCTCATTGACCTGCGGGCGAAAGCCGTGCACCAGCACCACTTTCACGCCCATGCTCTGGATCAGCGCCAAATCCTGGGCAATGCTGTGCAGCTTGCCCGCTGCAATGGCTTCACCCGCAATGCCCACGACAAACGTGCTGCCACGGTGCATGTGGATGTAAGGTGCCACCGAACGGAACCAGGGCACGAAGGTGAAGTTGAAAACAGCGGACATAATTCCGATTTTCCACGAGTTTTACCCTTGTCTGCCCCCGCCTTGCCTATTGAGTTCCCCGAATCCCTGCCAGTGTCGGGCAAACGCGACGAGATCATGGCGGCGCTGCGCCAGCACCAGGTCATCATCGTTTGCGGCGAGACGGGTTCGGGCAAGACCACGCAGTTGCCGAAAATTGCGTTGGCCATGGGGCGCGGCCAGCGCACCATTTCTGAGGGTGGGCTTGGCCTCAAGCATGCCAAGCCCGGCCAGCGCGGGCAACTCATCGGCCACACCCAGCCCCGGCGGCTGGCGGCCACCAGCGTGGCCAAGCGCATTGCCGAAGAGCTGAACACGCCGCTTGGCGAGGTGGTGGGTTACAAGATCCGCTTTCAGGATCGCCTGCAAGGCGGGGCCAGCGTCAAGCTGATGACCGACGGCATCTTGCTCGCCGAAACCCAGACCGACCCCGACCTGCGCGCCTACGACACGCTCATCATCGACGAGGCGCATGAGCGCAGCCTGAACATCGACTTCCTGCTGGGCTACTTGAAGCAGCTGCTGCCACGCCGGCCTGATCTCAAGATCATCGTCACTTCGGCCACGATTGACGCGGATCGTTTTGCTCGCCATTTCGAATCCCGCTACGGGCCAGCCCCCGTCATCATGGTCAGTGGGCGGCTGTTTCCGGTGGAGCAGCGCTACAAGCCCTTTGAAGAGAGCAACGAGTTCGACCTGAACGATGCGATTGCTGACGGGGTGGATGAATTGTGGCGGCCTTCACCCGGCGGTGATATCTTGGTCTTCCTCCCCGGCGAGCGCGAAATCCGCGAGGCCGCCGACCACTTGCGCCGCCACGCGGCGCAGCGCCACTGGCACGGTGTGGATGTGATGCCGCTGTTCGCCCGTCTCTCACAGGCCGAGCAGGACCGGGTGTTTTCACCCTCCAACGGGCGGCGCATCGTGCTGGCCACCAACGTGGCCGAAACCTCGCTCACCGTGCCCGGCATCCGCTACGTGATCGACACCGGCACGGCCCGCGTCAAGCGCTACAGCTACCGCAACAAGGTGGAGCAGTTGATGGTGGAGCCGATCAGCCAGGCGGCGGCCAACCAGCGTGCGGGCCGCTGCGGCCGCGTGGCCAACGGCATTTGCATTCGCCTGTATGACGAAAAAGATTTTGCAGGGCGACCGCGCTTCACCGACCCCGAGATTTTGCGCAGCTCGCTGGCGGCGGTGATTTTGCGCATGAAGGCGCTGCATCTGGGCATGGTGGAAGACTTTCCCTTCATCGAGCCGCCGCAGCGCCGTGCCATTGCCGACGGCTACCAGTTGCTCAACGAACTGGGCGCGGTGGACGACTTCAACGAGATTACTGCCCTGGGCAAATCGCTTGCCCGCCTGCCGGTGGACCCGCGCGTGGGCCGCATGATGCTCGAAGCGCATGAGCGCCATGCGCTCGACGAGGTGCTGGTGATCGCCAGCGCCATGAGCATTCAGGATGTGCGCGACCGCCCGCTCGACGCGCAACAGGCCGCCGATCAGGCGCACAAGAAGTTTGACGACGAGCGCAGCGAGTTT
>JBJOKU010000203.1:0-3680 GCA_046045925.1 Pseudomonadota bacterium | reverse complement strand
CCTCTACTTCTGAGTGGCTCAGGATATCGAGGTGGCTTCAGAGAGACATCGACTTCTGAACCATGTGGCATGGAGAATTGCAGAATCACGTGTTGTTCCTAAGGCGCTTCCTCCGCTACCAGGTACGTATCTGTCTTACGCACGTAGTTTGAGCCTTTGTGAGTCGTTGCTTGCCGTGCCGTCGGAGGGCCATATTCAACAATTCCTGGTTGCTGCATTCTTGGAGACGCATCGAAAGCGATTTGGACACCGAGTGCAGACACACCATCCGCATGCTTCGGACAAATTCGACGGAACAAAAGGTGATATTGAAGAGTTCAGGGATTCCGAGCTGATAGCCGCTTATGAGGTGACAGTTCGCAGTGATTGGAAGAATCGTCTTCCCGATTTCGCAGAGAAAGCACGTCATGCAAATTTGACAAAGTACGTCATCTTCGCAGCCGGTGTGAGGGGGGACTCCCAATTAAGTCCTGCCGCAAATCTCATTAATTTTGTCCAAGACTTGCCGTTTGATTTGGCAGTTGTCGATATTCGTGACTTCTTCGCCGTGTTCTGCGCGGAGCTTCAAAAAGAAGAAATTGGTACGGCCCTTAATCGCGCATACGAGCTTTTGTCTGATCCACGGTTGTCAGGCAGAGAAGACATCCTCGCCAAATACAGAGATGTCACGAGTACTTGGCTTGAAGCCTAATCAAATTTAAACGTCCACTTTATAGGCAGTGATCGACCGCTACGGGGCTGACGCTACCAATCACTCCCCCGCCAATTCCCGAATCACCCGCTCGTACACATCCACAGGCTGCCCGCCCGAGAAGAGGTGACGCTGATTGATCACCACCGCTGGCACTGAGTGAGTGCCCGCGTTGAGGAACATGGCCTCGCTGTCGCGGTGGCAGGCTTGCAGCAGGGCGAGCTTGAGGGCGGGCTAAAAATTCCCCATGAATGTACAATAAACATTAACGAATTCATTAAGGATAGGCCATGAGTCTGCGTACCAGTGATGTGGTTCCCATCAGCGAAGCCCGTGCCCGCTTGACCGAATTGGCGCAAGAAGTGGTGGAGGGCGGCGCTGAAAAAGTGCTGACCAAAAACGGGGCCAGCTACGTGGCACTGGTCGATGCCAAACGGCTGGACTACTACCACGCGTTGGAAGCAGAACACGCCAGCCTCGTTTTGCTGGCAGAAGCCGAAACCGGCTTGCAGCAAATCTTGGCAGGGCAGCGCATGGCACCCGCCGAACTGGCCGCACTGCTGGCTGCCTGATGCCATTGCCCGTTCATGCGCAGGTCAGCGCAGCGCCCAACTTTGCCGCCAATTTGCAAGAAGTCCATGCGTTTTTTGAGGCCCAGGATGCATCCACCGCATCCGACCGTCTGGCCAACCTCAAGTCCGAACTGCGCCAGGCCATAACCATGCTGGCCTGGTCGCCTGCAAGCGGACGGCCAGCACGGTTTTTGACTGCACAGTCGGTGCAGGCCCGCATCAAAGCAGCGGCGGTTTTGCAACTGGCTGCACAGGCGGGTCTGCCGCACCTGCGTGAATATGTTCTCGCGCAACATCTGGTTTTGTACGCCCACTCCGAGACCGAAGTGGTGCTGCTGGCACTCAAGCACCAACGACAGTTGACGTACAGCGCGCTGCAATAAAACCGTCCACCCCACACCATGCAGCGGTGGAAAATGGGGGGATTACCTTTCCCCCGCCAACTCCCGAATCACCCGCTCATACACATCCACCGGCTGCCCGCCCGAGACGAGGTGCCGTTGATTGATGACCACCGCTGGCACTGAGTTAATGCCAGCGTTGAGGAACATGGCCTCGCGCTCTCGCACTTCTTCGCTGAAGTCGTCCCCCGCCAAAATTTCTTGTGCGCGCTCAGTGTCAAGCCCGGCTGTTTCAACGGCCTTGAGCAACACGGCTGGGTCGTCCATGGTTTGGCGGTCGCGGTGGCAGGCTTGCAGCAGCGCCATCTTGAGGGCGGGCTGTTGGTCGGGGTGTTCTTCTCCGGCCCAGTGCAGCAGGCGGTGGGCGTTGAAGGTGTTGTAGATGCGGCCGCGCCCGTCGGGGTTGAACTCGAACCCTGCTGCCGCGCCGCGCTGGTGGATGGTCTCGCGAATCTGGGCTTGCTGTTCGGCTGTGGAGCCGTATTTCTGGGTGAGGTGCTCGGTGATGTCTTGCCCGCCTGGCGCCATGTTCGGGTTCAGCTCAAAGGGTTGAAACCGCAGGGTGGCGGTGATGTCTGGCTTGACGCGCTCCTAGGCTTGGTTCAGGGACGACAGACCCACCGCGCACCAAGGGCAGGAAACGTCGGATACGAAGTCGATGGTGATGTGTTGGCTCATGGGTGCAAGTGTAGGGTTCAACCGACTCTCGCGCTTGAGGCCTTGCGCCGTGAGCGGCGGTGTTTGGTCAGCCGGATCATCAACCGTTGCAACAACCGCCTTTGCCGTGTTCCTGAATGGGAGGGCAGGGTACGGAGCCATAGGAGCAATAGACACAGCAGTCCCCCGGTTGGGGTTTGAGCACGGTGTGACACTGCTCGCATTCGTAGAACCACTGGCAAGAGTCGGTGGGCATCGTTTCTGTTTTGACGTGCCCGCATGCTGGGCAGGTCAGCACCGACGTGAGGATGATGGAGGTCATTGGGCGGCTCCCTTGACGGTCGAGGGATAACCTGCCTCTTGGGTGGCGTGCATCAGGGCTTCGACGTTTGTTTTCGCGTCATCGAAGCTCACCTTGGCATCGCGCCGCTCCAGGCTCACTTCAATCTTGCTGACACCGGCCACCTTGCCCAGCGCCTTCTTGACCGTGAGTGGACAGGCAGCGCAGTCCATGCCCGGCACGGACAGCGTGACAGTTTTCGCGACCGCCCACGCAGGCATTTGGGCGGCAATCAGGATGCTCAGGGCAATGAACTTCTTCACGGCAGTTTCCTTTCAGTAGAACCAGGGCGCAATCAGCGGGAATACGAGCGCAACCAACACCAGCATCACCACGATCCAGAACAGTACTTTGTAGCTCCGGTTGACTTGTGGCAACGCGCAGACCTGACCGGATTCACAGGCAGTCGGGGTTTGCCAGATACGCTTGTAGGCGAAAAACAGGGCGACGAGCGCAGCGCCGATGAACACGGGCCGGTAGGGTTCGAGCAGGGTCAGGTTGCTGATCCACGCGCCCGAAACGCCCAACGTGACCAACACCAGCGGCCCGAGGCAACAGGTTGAAGCAAGGAGGGCTGCCAGACCGCCGGTCAGCAGCGCACCACGCCCGCGGCCTTGTGTGGAAGTGGGTGAATCGGGTTTCATGGTTTAAGCTTACTTCCGTACCCAAGTACGGAGTCAAGTGACATGAAAAGAACCACCGGGACCTTTACCATTGGCATCTTGGCCGACCAAGCCGGGGTCCATGTGGAGACGATCCGTTTCTACCAGCGCAAAGGCCTGATGCAGGAGCCGGATCGGCTACCGGGGAGCGTCCGCCGTTATGGCGATGCCGATCTGGCACGTGTTCGCTTCATCAAATCGGCCCAGCGGCTGGGGTTCAATCTGGCCGAGGTGGCAGACTTGCTCAAACTCGAAGACGGGGTGCATTGCGCCGAAGCCCGCAAGAAGGCCGAACGCAAGCTGGCGGATGTGCGGGCGCGGCTCGCCGATCTGAAAGGCATCGAAGCGGCCCTTCAA
>JBJOKU010000202.1:0-3737 GCA_046045925.1 Pseudomonadota bacterium | reverse complement strand
CTCAAGCAGGCGGGCGATACGGCCCGCCCCCGTTTCGGGGCTGTAGCGCAGGTAAAACGCATCATCAAAATCGTAAAGGTATGGCTTGCGAAGCAGGCACTGCTCCAGCGACGCAGGCATCCAGGGCAGCAGTTCTGCGTTGAGCATGAACAGATCATGGGATTTGTCTTGCAACAGGGTGCGGGCACGGCTCCAGTAGGCCCTGGCCAAATGCACCAGTGGCAAGCCGCCCCCCTGGTACCGGGCCAACAGGTAATCGTCATCGAGGAGGGCATTGACATCCAGTTCAATGCCCCGGGCCCGCAAACCCGGCTGGAACTGTGTGAGCCGGTAACGTGTGCTGGCCGCACGCTGGCCGTAGAGGCTGAGGCCCAGAACTCGAGTCATGATCAGAAATCGCTCGTCGCAAGGCTCAGCGCTGACAGATAGTCGTCGCTCACCTGGGTTGAAAAAGTGGTGCAGAAAAAGGGCAAGGTTTTGCGAAGCCGGATGTCCGGCACACTGCCCCCGCTGGCCTGCTGCGCTTGCTGGCTCAGGGCAGCCAGCGTGAAAAGGGGCGTGCCAAGCCCCAACCCGCGCAAATCGCCTGAGGGTGACCAAGCCTCGATGAGCAGATGCAAGCCCGGTTTCATGCGGCGGGTCACGCAAAGCAAGGTCTGGCGACCCTGAACGCAACGGATCTGGTATTGCTGGATGGGATGCTCCAAAAACCGCCATGCAAGGTAGGCCGCATCGCAGACAGGTTTCCAGCAGGAAGATGCCGCCTGCCACCCGTCTGGCACAGGGCAGGTGCCGAGGTGTGATTGAAGCTCCGCCCGGCTGTCCAACCGGATGGATCGGCCCCACCCCCAGGGCATGCCGGGGCACACCGGCCTGAGATCAAGGGAGGGCCGGAATTGCATGCGTGCACGGCGCCAAGACGGCAAGGCCATCGCGTTGGGATGCCCCATCAACCAAGCATCCACGCTGCGGCAATGCTTGAGGGCCTCGCTGATGAGACGGCCAAACAAATGCCGCCCCTGATGCTCGGGATGAACCAGCACGTTGACCACGTAATACGCCAGTTGCTGCTGCCCTCTTCTGGCCAGACGCACCGGAATCATGGCCAGAAAGGCAATCCACTTTCCACCTTCGACACAGCGAACCATGAGTGCATTTCCGTGGGGATTCTCACCGTACAGCCAATGCAAATACGATTCGTGCAGCAGCTTGTCTTGCGCCGCAAAGTAACTGCCAAACAAATCATGGTGCGCTGGCAGCACGCCGGGCTCATAGGCATCAAGCAGCAGCTCCACATCAGCCCCTTTCAAGCTGGCACAAGCCGGCCATGGTGAGATTGCGCATGCGGCCAGCCCTCACATGCATGGCCACATGCGCCAGGATTTCACGCAAGGTGTGCCGCATGGCCGGGGCCGTCAGCAAATTGTGCGGGTGAAACCACATGTGAACCACACCGCCCTCGCGGACAGCACGATCGAGCATGCCCTTCCAGCGTGCAATCGTGAGACCGGCAGGCACCAGCGCACGATGCCCACAGGGCCAGTGCAAAAACTGCCCCGGTGCCACCACATGCCAGCCCTGCAACACAAGCGGCTGCGGGTCAGGGCGCGGAGCCAGCGGGTTGAACTCGGCCAGCTTTGCCTGCACACGCCCTGACAAACCCTTGACTTGCATCTGGTCACGGTAAGTTGCAAATCCGGCGCTGCGCAAGCGATCCAGCTGGCCCACCACATTGCGCGGGAAAACAATGCTGGCAGGCTGGTGGCTCAGGGCCGCATGGAGTTGGCGGGTCAGATGCATTTCCAGCTCGAAGGCTTCACTGGACATGTCATTGTCCAGCGTCTGGTGGGTGGTGCCATGCCAGGCCATCTCGTGCCCGCCCCGGCGCATCAGCTCAAAACACCACTGCCCGTCCCAGCCTGAGGTTTGGCCCGATTTCAGCAGAGGCACGAGTTCGCCAAACCACGCCGGATTGATGCGCAACAAGGCATCCAGCACCTCTTGGTGCGCCATCAACCGCACCGGGCCAGCGGCAAAGGCAGTGACAAAGGCGGCTGTGGCGCGCAATTCAAACCGCGCCAGGGTGTCATGCAGGTGCTGGTAGGCTTCTCGCAAGCCTTCGTGCGTAATCGCACCCAGTTCGGGCGAATGCAGATGATCTGCCATTCCCCAGAGTCCTTCGCAATCGAGCGAGAGTGTGAATGCCGCAGTCATGGGAGAGTCCGTTACCTCAGCAGCAGGTTGCGGTAGGGCAGAAAGGAGCCAGCCTGTGCGCCATAGACAAAAAACCCGATGAAGATCACCACGGGCACCAGCAAGACTCCCGCCCTGAAGGGTTGGGATCCCTTGCCCCATGTTTTGACGAGCGCCGGGTAAATCCACATCTGGAGATAGGACAGATACAGGGTAACGCGATCCACACCCGTGGGTGAGAACGGCGATACGAACAAGGCACCCACAGCCACCATCGAGCCAATCAGGATGACCGGGCTGCTGGGGCCGCAAGCCTTGTGCACATCACCGCGCCAGATCAAGTACACCCCAGCCGGAATGGCGTTGAGCAGGATGTGCAAGAACGCGCCCGTGGAAGAGAGCTTTTGCTCCACGTACACCGACTTGTACTTGTCAAAAATCTCCGTCGATTGGAGATGCGTGATCACGAAATACGCCACCGCTGCCCCCAGCACCAGCCGCACCAGCCGGTTGCCCTTGGTAAAAAGAATGGCAAGCAGCAAGAAAAAGGCTGCGCTGTTGTGGAACGAGATGGCCAACAGGATCAAGGCTCCTTTGACAACCAGTGGCATCCGGTTCCAGTAGGAGAGCACGAGAAAGCCGATGCCCATGGCAGTGGCCTGCCGGATGCCGCTCATGCCAATCACGAACACGAGGTATGGCAACACCATGCTCACCGCAATCCAGGGGCTGTAGGTGGTTGAGGCAAACCTGAACACGCCCGTCACAAAGACAAACCCGCAAAAGAAAATGACCCCGGCCATGCCCACACCCAGTGCGTCGGCAAAGCGGTTGAGCAGAAAGAAACCGGGCTCCGAGACGTGCAGGATCTCGTTGTACGGGAGCATGGCATAGCGCTGGAAGATGTACTCGTAACCAAACCAATCTGTGCCCACCTCGTGCCGCAGGCCCACGAAGATCACCACAACAGAGCCATACAGCCAGAATGCCCCCCGCCGCGTGCTGTGCAGCGGCGCAAAAATCGCGGCCAGCATGGCAGTACCGAGAATGAGCAGATAGGGCCACATGACTCAGATTCTCCAACACTCGCCCAGCAAGGCTTCGCACATGGGTGTGCTGTCAATGTTCACAAACAGGCGGGCCGTGCGCTCGTGCGCCCCTTCGCCCATGCGCTGGCGCAGAGCCGCATCAGCGGCAAGTTGCAACATCCGCCCAGCAGCTTGCCTGGCATCGCCCAGGTCGACCAGAAAACCAGTTTGCCCCTCCTCCACAATTTCCTCTGGCCCCCCGCAGCGCGTGGCAATCACCGGTCGATGGAAAAAGCCTGCCTCAAGACAAGTGTTGGAAAACGATTCCGACTCCGACAAGTTCATCACCACATGGGCGCTTTTCATCTCCAGCTCCATATCGCTTGAGAAGCCCCCCAGTTCGACCACATGCCCCAGACCCAGTGCATCCACACGGGCTTGCAGCGCCTGCTTGTAGCGCCGGTTCTTCTCCAGCCCCATGTCCGCCCCCACAAAACGCAGCCGCATTGACGGGTT
>JBJOKU010000201.1:0-3745 GCA_046045925.1 Pseudomonadota bacterium | reverse complement strand
CCCCGAGGGGGCACGCATCGCCCGCGAGTTGTGCGCCACAGCCGACGTGGTAGCCGAAAACTTCAAACCCGGAACGATGGGTAAATACAGGCTCGACTACGCCAGCCTCAGTCAAACCGACCCCAAACTGATCTACGTCACCTGCAAGGGTTTTCTGCCCGGCCCCTACGAGCACCGCACGGCGCTCGACGAAGTGGTGCAGATGATGGGTGGCCTGGCCTACATGACGGGCCGCCCCGGCGACCCGCTGCGTGCAGGCACGAGCGTGAACGACATCATGGGCGGCATGTTTGGCGCGATTGGCGTGCTGGGCGCGCTCATACAGCGGGGCATTACCGGGCGCGGCATGGAGGTGCAGTCTGCCCTCTACGAGAACAACATCTTCCTCGTGGGGCAGCACATGCTGCAATACGCCATCACTGGCAAACCCGCTGCGCCCATGCCCGAGCGCATCTCGCCCTGGGCGGTGTACGACGTGTTCACCGTGAAAGACGGCGAGCAAATCTTTCTCGCCTCGGTGAGCGATGCGCAATGGCAAACCTTCTGCAAGGCCCTGGGCTTTGACGACCTGCTGGCCGACCCCGAGCTGGCCAGCAACAACCAGCGCGTGAAGCTGCGTCCCACCCTGCTGCCGCTGCTGCGGGAGCGACTCAAGGCCTTCAGTGCTCAACACCTGGCCGAGCTGTTCGAACGCGAAGGCCTGCCCTACGCGCCCATCCGAAAGCCCGAAGAGCTGCTGAGCGACGAACACCTGCGCGCCACCGGCGGACTGGCCGACATCACCCTGCCCGACGGCGACAAAAAGGGGCAAACCATTCAGACCACGCTGTTCCCCTTCACGCTCGAAGGCCAGCGTCTGGGTGTGCGCCACAGCCCACCCGTGCTGGGCAATGCCACCGCTGAGTTGCTGACCGAGTTGGGCTACAACGGCGAACAAACGCAGGCACTGCGAGACGCGGGCGTGGTGGCATGAGGCATCGCATCTGCAAGCTATGGAAGTCGTTCACACACCCCACCCGGCGCTGACCTCCCCGCTCATCTGGCGTCAGGTGGGCGCAGGCCGCCCGCTGGTGATGCTGCACGGCGGCCACGGATCGTGGGCGCACTGGGTGCGCAACATGGAGGCGTTGGCGCACACGCACACCGTGGTGTCGGTGGATATGCCCATGTACGGCGACTCGGGCGATCTGGCTGGCAGCCTCAAAGGCGAACCCGCATTGGGCACCATGCTCGGGGTGCTCAAGGACTGCATCGAGGCCCGCTTTGGCGTGGGCACAGAAATCGATCTGGCCGGGTTCTCGTTTGGCGGCATGGTGGCGGCCAAGCTGCACCGCCTGCTGAACACCCGTCGCATGGTGCTGATTGGCTCGGCAGGGCACGGCGGCAAGTGGCGGCGCTTTGTGGAGTTGCGCAAGTGGGAGGTGAGCGACCCCGCCGAACGCGAAGCGGCACTGCGGCACAACATCGTGCCCTTCATGCTGGAACATGCGGCTTCGATGGACGAACAGGCTTACCTCATCCACAAGTACGCCTGCGAGAACACGCGCTACAAGAGCCGCCCCGTGTCACTCACCTTGTCGATTGACGAAGACTTGCGCAGCAGCCCCAGCCCCACGCTGATGCTCTGGGGTGAGCACGATGTCACTTGTACGCCCGCGCAAGTGGCTCCGGCATGGGTCAGGCTCATGCCCAAAGCCGAGTGGCGCGAAGTGCCCGCAGCGGGGCACTGGGCGCAGTATGAAAACCCCGCGTGGGTGAATCAGGCCATGCAAGCCTGGCTCACTTGAGCAGGTCTTCTTTGGGTTTGTCCTTGAGCAGTTGAACCAGGCGGCGCTGCGGCTCGCTGGTGCAATCGTCGGCCATGCGTCGCCCAAGACGGGCATTCATCATCATGCTTTTGTTGCCAAGCTGGAGCCAGACAACGCCCTCGGCACTGTCTTCAAGACGGATCACGCCCGTGCTCGTGCTCACCGGGTGCATGTGGTAGCGTTTCTTGCCCAGATTCACATGAAAGCGGCCAGGGATGCGCGGATCCTTGGCGACAAGCACTGAGACCTTGGCTTGGCAATCGAACTCGCCAAGAACTGGGTGACTCAGCAATTCATTGACCTCGGCAATCGCCGCATCCAGCGCAGCCTGCTGGGCATTGACAGGCACAAGCACTGGTGGCTCCGTGGCTGCGGAAGCGGCAGGGGCAGGTGGCGTTTGCGCCATCGCAACGAGAGAAGAAGACAGCAATGCGCCCAACAAACTTGTTTTAATTGCCCTGGCCAAAAGGCACTTCGGGCTTGTGATCAACATCGTTGTCTCCAGAGCACTTGTGAGCGAAGCCTTGGGGCCTCACTCAGTGCTCACCAATGTTTCAGAAAAACCGGCTCACTGTATCGGGCAGTGACTGCCCGGCACCATGCGCCCGTTCGATGAGTTGCCAATAGTAACGGTAACTGGCCCTGTCGTGCAGTTTGCCCTTGTGGCTGATCGGAGCCCAATCGGCCTTGTGGGCGACATCAATGATCTCGGCGGCATCACTCACTTCGCTTGCGTTGGGCGCCATGGCCCGCAAGATGGGGGCAATCTGGTCAGGATGGATGCTCCACATGCGGGTGTAGCCCAGTTCTTGTGATGCGACCCTTGCAGCTTTTTCAAGCGCTTGCACATCCTTGAACTCGGTCACCACGCAATGCGAAGGCACCTTGCCGTGAGCATGACAAGCCGCTGCAATTTCCAGCTTCGCCCGCAGCACATGCGGATGCGCAAACTGCCCCTGCACGCTCATGGCGCTGGCCGGCAGCGCACCGCCGTGGGCGGAAACGAAATCCATCAGGCCAAAGCTGATGGACTGCACACGCGGGTGAGAGGCAATGTCAAATGCCCGGTGCACCGAAGCGGCAGACTCCACCAGCACGTGCAGCGGCAGGCTGTGACCGCCCGCCGCGTTGACGGCCTCGACGGCGATCTCCACGTCGGTCACCGACTCCACCTTGGGGATCATCAGATGGCACAGGTCCGCCCCCACCGCGCTCACCACGGTCTGCACGTCGGCGGCAAAGGCCGGGTGATCGACCGGGTGCACGCGAATCGCCATGCGCGTCGCAACGCCGTTCACCGTTTTGGGGGCTTGGCGAACCGACTCCACCACCATTTGCGCGTGTTGCAGTTCCTGGCCGACAGGTGCGCCGTCTTCACAGTCCAGCGTCACATCGAACACGCAAGCGCCGCGCTCTTCGATCATCTGGCGTTGCAGCGCCAGCGCCTTGAGGATGCGGGCTTCTACACCGCAGTAGTGATCCACTGCGGGCAACAAAAAGGCGCCCGCTTGGGCGCCTTTGAGGACATCTTTGGGATGTGCAGCCATAACAGCTTGTGACAGCGGATTACAGCAGGTGCTTCACGCCGTCTTTCTCGCCTTCGAGCTCGGCCAGGGTCTTGTTGATGCACTCTTGGCTGAACGCGTCGATGGGCAGACCTTCAACGATCTTGTATTCGCCGCCTTCGCAGGTGACGGGGTAGCCGAACATGGTCTCGGCAGGGATGCCGTACTCACCCTTGGAAGGAATGCCCATGGTGACCCATTTGCCATTGGTGCCCAAGGCCCAATCGCGCATGTGGTCGATAGCGGCGTTGGCAGCAGAAGCGGCAGAAGACAGGCCACGGGCGGCAATGATGGCAGCACCACGCTTGCCCACGGTGGGCAGGAAGGTGTTGGCGTTCCAGTCGTGGTCGTTGATGGTGTCTTTCACAGACT
>JBJOKU010000200.1:0-3745 GCA_046045925.1 Pseudomonadota bacterium | reverse complement strand
GCGCAAAACGCTGCCGTGCTGCAAGCCCTGGCCAAGCTGTCAGAAGTGAAATCTTTCGCCAGCGAAGCCGAATGGCAAGCCGCTGCCCAAGCCGCACCTGTGGCGGTGGTGGGCGATGCACGCATGTGTTTGCACATGGAGATCGACGTGGCAGCCGAAAAGGCGCGTTTGTCGAAAGAAGTGGCCCGCCTCACGGGTGAGATCACCAAAGCCAACGGCAAGCTGGGCAACGAAGCCTTCGTTGCAAAAGCCCCGCCCGCTGTGATCGACCAAGAGAAAAAGCGCTTGGCCGACTTCACCGCCACAGTGGAGAAGATGCAGTCTCAGTTGGCGCGTTTGGGTTGAATCTCATTCGTTCAAAAGCAAAAGGCCTGCGAATGCAGGCCTTTGTAATTTGGGTGAGAAGAAAAATCAGCGGCGGCGCAGCACGTGCGTGAACTCGGGGCCTTCGGTTTTCTGATCTACCAGCTCGTTGCCAGTTTGTTTGGCAAAAGCCTGAAAGTCGCGCACTGACCCCGCGTCAGTGGCTACCACGCGCAGCAGCTGGCCGCTGGTCATTTCGGTCAGGGCTTTCTTGGCCTTGAGGATGGGCAGGGGGCAGTTGAGGCCGCGTGCGTCGAGTTCTTTTGCGATTTCCATGTGCTGATTTTATAGGCGGACAAAGGGCCCCAGCCTTACGCCGGGAAAACCCCAGTGGAGAGGTAGCGATCGCCCCGGTCGCAGACCACAAAGGCGATGGTGGCGTTTTCTACCGTGGCGGCGATCTGCTGGGCCACCCAGCAGGCCCCGGCAGCGCTGATGCCGGCGAAGATGCCTTCTTCGCGGGCCATGCGGCGCACCATGTCTTCGGCATCGCTCTGGCTTACATAGACCAGCTCGTCCACATGGGTGGGGTCGTAAATCTTGGGCAGGTACTCCTGCGGCCACTTGCGAATGCCGGGGATGCGCGATCCTTCGCTGGGCTGTGCGCCGATGACGCGGATGGCGGGATTTTTCTCTTTCAGGAAGCGCGACACGCCGGTGATGGTGCCGGTGGTGCCCATGGCGCTCACGAAGTGGGTGATGCGCCCGCCGGTTTGTTCCCAGAGCTCAGGCCCGGTGGTCTCGTAGTGGATGCGCGGGTTGTCGGGGTTGGCGAATTGGTCGAGCACGCGGCCTTTGCCTTCTTTTTCCATCTTCTCGGCCAGATCGCGGGCGTATTCCATGCCACCGGTCTTGGGCGTGAGGATGAGCTCGGCCCCAAAGGCCTTCATGGTCTGGGCGCGTTCGATGGAGAGGTCTTCCGGCATGATGAGCACCATGCGGTAACCCTTGATGGCGGCGGCCATGGCGAGCGCAATGCCGGTGTTGCCCGAGGTGGCTTCAATCAGGGTGTCGCCGGGCTTGATCTCGCCGCGCTCTTCGGCACGGCGGATCATCGAGACTGCAGGCCGGTCTTTCACCGAGCCAGCGGGGTTGTTGCCTTCGAGCTTGCCCAGTACCACATTGCCGCGCTTGGCGTTCTCGCTGGCACCAATGCGCTGCAAGGCAACGAGCGGTGTGTGGCCAATGGCATCTTCAATAGTGGGGTAGTTCATGGCGGGCAAGGGGGGAGATCTCGAAAAGCCCAACTGTGCCACAAACGCCTGCGCATGCTCCTCTCTGGTGGCATGCGCAAGGCATGAGTGCAAAACCCCTGTGGCATAATCGCGCCTCTCGTGATTCCTGCCGGAGTGGCGAAATTGGTAGACGCAGCAGATTCAAAATCTGCCGGTGCAAAACACCGTGCCGGTTCGAGTCCGGCCCCCGGCACCACACTCACAAGAGTTGAAAACCCGCATTGCCTTGAGCCTTGCGGGTTTTTTGTTGCCCGCTCAAGACGGCAGCATCTTGCCCACCATCTGGCGCAGCAACCCCAGCGCCTGCTTTTGCGTGCGCGTGATCGGGCGCTGTGCGCTGGTGGCAAGCCAGATCTGCGATTGCAGCAAGGGCGGCCCGATGGGTCTTGTGGTGAACGCGCCCGGGTTGCGCGAGCCCGCCACCGCGTGGCTGGACAGAATGGCCACGCCTGCGCCGTCGGCGACAAAGTCGAGGATGGCGCTCACGCCGTCGATCTCCATCTCGATGCGGGGGGTGCACTCCAGTTGGGCGAGGGCCGCTTCCACCTGCATGCGGATGGCGTTGGGTTTGGTGGGGATGATGAGCGGCATCTGCGCCACTTCAGCCAGTGCGATGGGGCCGGGTGGCGGGTCTTCGGCCAAACCGCTAGGCCGCTTTTGCACCAGCACCAGAGGCTCGTGGGCCAGCAGTTCGAGCTCGATGTCGGGCGCATGGGGGGTGTTGTAGAGCAGGGCCATGTCGAGTTGGCCATTGCGCAACGTCTCCTGCATGGCCGTGCTCAGACCTTCGCGGATGGACAGGGTGGCCTCGGGCATTTGCTTGCGGAACTCCCGTGCCAGTGGCACCGCCATGCGCCGCGCCAGTGTGGGCGGCAAGCCCAGTGCCACCCGGCCCGTGAGGGCCCCGCGGGCGTGCTCCAGCTCGTGCAGGGCACGCTGCACCTGGCGCAAGATGCCCTGGCCGTGCTCCAGTAGCAACTGGCCCGCCTCGGTGGGCACGGCACCACGCCCATTGCGTTTGAGCAGGGTTTGGCGCAACTCGACTTCAAGAAGGCGCACCTGCCGCGAGAGCGCTGGCTGGGCCACCCCCAGCACCTGGGCTGCACGGCTGAAGCTGCCCAATTCGGCTACGCGTACAAAGTATTCGAGTTGTTTGAAATCCAACGAGAACCTTACTTTGGTGAATATCAATAAAGATATTATGCACTTTTGATATACCTGATAGTTCCCTCCCACGCTAGCCCATTGAGCCGTGAATGGCCAAAATCCACAGGATGAAGACAATTCAAGGCATCTCTTCCATGGCCACCAAACAGGTTCTGGCTGAACTCACGCAAGCCTATGAACGCCAGACTGGCGTGAGGGTGCAGATCGAATCCGTCGGGGGCGTGGATGCCGCCAAGCGCGTCGCATCGGGCGAGGTGTTTGACGTGGTGATTCTGGGCTCGGATGCCGTCGACAAACTGCTGGCCTCGGGCCATGTGGTCGCGGGTAGCAAAGCAAATCTCGTCAACTCCGCTACCGGCATTGCCGTGCGCGAAGGTGCGCCGCGCGTGGATATCTCCAGCGAAGTCGCGGTGAAAACCGCCGTTCGCAACGCCAAAACCCTGAGCTATTCCACTGGCCCCAGCGGTGTGGCGCTGGCCAAGCTTTTTGAGCGCTGGGGGCTGGCCGATGAACTCAAAGGCCGCATCGTCACGCCCCCTCCCGGCGTGCCCGTGGGCTCGCTGGTCGCCAAGGGCGAGGTGGAACT
The DNA here is from genome assembly GCA_046045925.1 of Pseudomonadota bacterium. Taxonomy (GTDB): domain Bacteria; phylum Pseudomonadota; class Gammaproteobacteria; order Burkholderiales; family Burkholderiaceae_C; genus JBJOKU01. The sequence continues at coordinate 394 of JBJOKU010000200.1, read as the reverse complement.
GGGCTTCCAGCAACTGAGCGAGTTGCTGCACGTGCAGGGCATCACCTTGCTGGGCACGCTGCCCAAACCGATTGAGATCAACACCATTTTTTCAGGCGCGGTGTGCGCGGCGGGCACGCAACCTGAAGCCGTGCATGCGCTGCTCGCCTGGATGCGTTCACCCGAGGCAAACGAAGCCAAACGCAAGCAGGGCATGGAGCCCGCCTGAACCTCATTTTTGAATCGTTATTGGAGACCCCATGAGCAAACCCCTCATCATCGACGTGCACGGTCACTACACCACCGCCCCCAAGGCGCTGGAGAACTGGCGCAACCAGCAGATCGCTGGCATCAAAGACCCCGCCGCCATGCCCAAAGTGGCTGACCTCAAGATTAGCGACGACGAACTGCGCGA
>JBJOKU010000199.1:0-3751 GCA_046045925.1 Pseudomonadota bacterium | reverse complement strand
CGGCCCCGTGCTCTCGTGCGTGCGCGTGAAAGACTTTGCCGAAGCGGTGGACCTCATCAACGCCCACGAGTTTGGCAACGGTGTGAGCTGCTTCACCCGCGACGGCAACGTGGCCCGCGAATTTGCCCGCCGCATCCAGGTGGGTATGGTCGGCATCAACGTGCCCATTCCCGTGCCCATGGCCTGGCAGGGCTTTGGCGGCTGGAAGCGCTCGCTCTTCGGCGACATGCACGCCTACGGCGAAGAAGGCGTGCGCTTTTACACCAAGCAAAAGAGCGTGATGCAGCGCTGGCCCGAGAGCATCGGCAAGGGCGCTGAGTTCGTGATGCCCACCGCAAAGTAGGCCATCCGCCCAAAGGGGATAATCTCGCACCCTTGAACCAGAAAAGAACATGAGCGAGACAAACAAAGAATCCCCGCAAGTCCAGAGCTTCGACTACATCGTTGTGGGCGGCGGCACCGCTGGTGCCTTGCTGTGCAAGCGCCTTTCGCAAGACAGGCAGACCCGCGTGCTGCTGATCGAGGCGGGCAAGCGCGACGATTACCACTGGGTACACATTCCTGTGGGGTATCTGCATTGCATCGGCAACCCGCGCACCGACTGGCTCTACAAGACCGAGCCCGATGCGGGCTTGAATGGCCGCAGCCTGCGCTACCCGCGCGGCAAGGTGCTGGGCGGTTGCTCGTCCATCAACGGCATGATTTACATGCGCGGCCAGAGCCGCGACTACGACCACTGGGCACAGGCCGTGGGTGACATGAACTGGAGCTGGGAAAACTCGCTGCCCGACTTCACCCTGCACGAAGACCACTACAAACTCGACGAAAACCCCAAAGCCCCCGTCGGCCCGCACAAGGATTTTTCGCCCGCCCTTCACGGCCACAAAAGCAAGGGTGGCACGGGCGAATGGCGCGTGGAAAAGCAGCGTCTGCGCTGGGACATTCTGGATGCTTTCTCAGAGGCCGCGCAGCAAGCCGGCATTCCCGCCACCGACGACTTCAACCGGGGCACCAACGAAGGCGTGGGCTACTTCGATGTGAATCAAAAAGACGGATGGCGCTGGAACACGGCCAAAGCCTTTTTGCGCCCCGCCTGCTATGGCCGACCCAACTTCGAGATGTGGACCAAGGCCCAGGTGGTCAAACTGCTGACCTCGCGCCGCGACGATGGCTCGCTGGTGTGCACTGGCGTGCGGGTGTGGAGCGGGCTCGACATGGTGGACGTGCATGCCGATCAGGAAGTGATTTTGAGCGCAGGCTCCATTGGTTCGGTTCAACTGCTGCAACTCTCGGGCATCGGGCCTGCCGACTTGCTGCAGCAACACGGCATTGAAGTTGTGCAAGACCTGCCCGGCGTGGGCGAGAACCTGCAAGACCACTTGCAAATCCGCTCGGTCTACCAGGTCGATGGCGTGCAAACGCTCAACACCATGAGCCAAAGCACCTGGGGCAAACTCAAAATTGCTTTTGAGTACGCCACCAAGCGCACCGGCCCCATGAGCATGGCCCCCTCACAGCTCGGCGCGTTCACCCGCTCCAGCCAAGCGCACGCATGGCCCAATCTCGAGTACCACGTTCAACCCCTGAGCCTGGAAGCCTTTGGCGAGCCGCTGCACAACTTCAACGCCTTCACCGCCAGCGTGTGCAACCTCAACCCCAGCAGCCGGGGCCATGTGCGCATCCGCTCGGGCAATTTTGAAGACGCCCCGGCCATCACGCCCAACTACCTCAGCACCGAGGAAGACCGCAAGGTCGCGGCTGATTCGCTGCGCGTCACGCGCCGCATCGTGAACCAATCCGCACTGGCCAAATACAACCCCAAGGAAATCAAACCCGGCGTGCAGTACCAGAGCGACGAAGACCTGGCGCGGCTGGCAGGTGACATTGCCACCACCATCTTCCACCCCGTGGGCACCACCAAGATGGGCCGCGACGACGACCCCATGGCCGTGGTGGACTCACAGCTGCGCGTGCGCGGCGTGGCCAACCTGCGCGTGGTCGATGCCGGCATCATGCCCACCATCACCAGCGGCAACACCAACAGCCCCGTGCTGATGATTGCCGAGAAAGCCGCCCGCTGGATCGTGGCGGAGCGCAAGCGCCGCTTGGGGCACTGATCTGTGTCAAGGCAAATGCCAACGCCCGTTTGATCCAAGGGAAAGTCCCTAGGAAAACCACCCAACGGCTCCGGTACAGTTCAGCCCATTCGCAGCACCGGGCACGCCCGGTGAACTGACGGAGGCCGAGGAGACATACTCGCCAACAACAGAGACAACATCCGGTGGCATCCCGCACCGAGATGAGCAAAACACAAAAGCACCCGCGATCCGGGTGCTTTTTTCTTGCCTGCACAATCGCCCCATGGAATGGATTTTTGTCACCCTCGCCTCGGCACTGGCCGGATTCATCGATGCCATCGTGGGCGGAGGTGGCCTGGTGCTCGTGCCCGCGCTGTTTGCCACCTTCCCGCAAACCACGCCCGCCACCCTGCTGGGCACCAACAAGGGCGCGTCCATCTGGGGCACCACCTTTGCCAGTGCGCAATACCTGCGCCGCGTTTCCTTGAGCTGGCGTGTGCTGGCCCCGGCCATGGGGCTGGCCATGATCGGCTCGTTCGTGGGCGCATGGGTGGTCACGCTCGTATCAGCCGACTACCTGCGCAAGGCCCTGCCGTTTATCCTTGTCGCCGTGCTGCTCTACACCCTGGTGAAGAAAGACATGGGGCAAGAGCACACGCCACACCACGGCGAGCGCGAACAAATCTGGCTGGCCGCCCTCATTGGCGCAGGCATCGGCTTTTACGACGGCTTCTTCGGCCCCGGCACCGGCAGCTTCCTCGTCTTTTTGTTCGTGCGCGTGCTGGGCTACGACTTCCTGCACGCCTCGGCCAGCGCCAAGCTGCTCAACTGGAGCAGCAACCTCGCCGCCATCAGCCTGTTTGCGCTCAAGGGCCACATGTGGTGGCAACTGGCCCTCACCATGGCCGTGGCCAACGTCATCGGCTCACTGCTCGGCACACGCCTCGCACTCAAGCACGGCGCAGGATTCGTGCGCGGCATGTTCATCGTCGTGGTCACGTTGCTGATCGCCAAAACCGGGTTTGATGCGTTCATCCGGTGAGCCTTTGGGAGGAGCCTATGCAATCACTATCAATGCCGGTAGGATGCAGTAAGTGCCCAGTCGTCTTTGGCAGATTTGTTATACCTGTCGATTCACACAGCAAATGGAGGTAACTTGCTGATGTTCCAGAAATTTTTACGTTGCAGTCGGCCATGTCATCCGGCAGCGTCCGATGTTATCCCGCTGTTTTACGGTCTACATCAAAGTTAGCGCTCATGAAATCAACATCTCGCTTCGTCGCTATCCTGCTGTCTTTGGTATTTGGTATTGCTTACGCGCAAGTGCCAGAAGCCGAAATTCAAACAAGATCCACCTCAACCGTAAACTACGCGTGGATTGCCTTTCTTTCCGAGGCACCTGCTGTTTGGGTTTCAGATGTCCCGGTAAAAGGCCAATTTGTCCGGCTAGTTGTTTATTCGCCAGTCGAAGAAGACCCTTCCATTTTCCGCGTAGAGACTGTTACTTATGGTGATGAGGGCTGCTGTAGAAAGCTTGTACGCGCCAGAACGTTCAAACCCGAAAAAGTAATGCTTGATCAGTTTGGCCCATTCAACAAGAAAGACAACGTGGAGTTTGAGTTTGTGCGCTGGCTTAGTCCTACATCTGTTGAGATTAAGTATTACGGTAGCGC
>JBJOKU010000198.1:0-3778 GCA_046045925.1 Pseudomonadota bacterium | reverse complement strand
CGTCTGCTGGAACTGCTCATGCGCCAGCAACTGCTGGGCCACCTCTTGCGACATCTCCATCGCATGGGGCTGGTGCAAGTTGAGCTGGAGGTTGTTCTTCACCGTGGCAGCCACTCCTGAAGCCGTGGCGGTGCCGTTCTCGTAGGGCGTGGCGGCCAGGCGCGCGCGCAGGCTGGCCACATGCTCGGGGCTCAAAACGGAAGGAAGGGTGAAGATCACGGTTGCCTTGCAAGTCGAAAGCGCGAGTTTACGTGAGCAGGCCCCAAAAACAAAAACCGCCACGGCTTGCACCGGGGCGGTTTGAGCGGCAGGGCCAGAAAGCGGATTAACGCTTGCTGAACTGCTTGCGACGGCGTGCAGAACGCAGACCGACCTTTTTACGTTCCACTTCGCGGGCGTCACGGGTGACAAAGCCAGCTTGGGACAGGGCGGGTTTGAGCGTTGCATCGTAGTCGATCAGGGCGCGGGTGATGCCGTGACGCACGGCACCGGCCTGGCCGGACTCGCCGCCACCGTGCACATTGACCTGAATGTCGAAAGCTTCGACATTATTGGTCAGCACCAGAGGCTGCTTGCTGATCATGATGGAGGTCTGGCGGCCAAAATACTCTTCAATGGCTTTGCCATTGACGGTGATCTTGCCGGAGCCTTTTTTCAGAAACACGCGGGCGACGCTGGATTTGCGACGGCCGGTGCCATTGTTCCATTCACCAATCATCTGTTACTCCTTAGATGGCCAGAGGCTTGGGTTGCTGGGCGGTATGGGGATGCTCGGCACCGCCATAAACCTTCAGCTTCTTGATCATGGCGTAGCCGAGGGGGCCCTTGGGCAGCATGCCCTTGACGGCCTTCTCCAGCGCGCGGCCGGGGTGCTTGGCTTGCAGATCACGGAAGTTGGTGCCATAGATGCCACCGGGGAAGCCGGAGTGACGGTAGTACACCTTGTCCAGAGACTTGGTGCCAGTGACCTTCAGTTTGGAGGCATTGACGACGACGATGAAGTCGCCAGTATCGACGTGAGGCGTGTAAATGGCTTTGTGTTTGCCGCGCAAACGGAGAGCAACTTCGCTGGCTACTCGTCCGAGGACCTTGTCGGTCGCGTCAATCACAAACCACTCATGCACCACGTCAGCGGGTTTTGCGCTGAACGTTTTCATGTGAGAACTCTCTCATTAAAGTGGTTGCTGAATCTATTTCCACGGTCGGTGTTCCTCTGGCGGGAACCTCTTAGGTGGGGCATGCTGCCGGGCGACGAGTCGCCAAACAGCCTCTTTTCTGCGGATTCAATGCGCGGAAAAGCCTGCGATTATATGACAAATCAAGGACTTAGGGGAGGGGATTAGAGAGGGATAGGCCCATCTGAGTCAAGCTGCCCCGTTGGGTTAGGCCTTGGTGCGGGCCTCATCAGCGCATAGTCGGAGAGAACTGAGCAGGAGGGAACCCGTGTTGTAAGGCATACGCTGAGTATGTGCTTCGATGCGGTAGGCGGCGTTCTTTCGAACAAACGGCTCAACCCACGCATGCGCGTCGCGATAGAAGACCAGTGATTCCGCTCCCTGCACTAACAGTCTGTTGACGATCCCGATTTCCTGCCGTGAGGGCGTTCGCACACGGCACCTGAACTCCCTGAATGAGAAGTCGACCGAGGATGTGTCTTGAGCGAGGTTTGGGTGGAGCCGCACGGCCACGGTAGGCGACAGCGGGACGATCCGTTTGATGATCCGCGGGTCAGCAGTTGGTTCGATGGTGACGGGGAAGTCGCTTGTGAAGTAAGGGCTGTCAGCGTGACGGTTGATCAGCACCTCCCATCCGAAATTGCCGAAAGTGTTGGTCATTCGATGGATCGAAGCGATGCCTACTGCCTGAGGATACTTCGGGTCGACCTCCACGCGAGCCAGCTTGCGGTTGAACAAGTCTCGAAGCGATGTCGCTCCAAGTTCTGCGGGCGGCGTGCCAATCTCGCCGCGTGCATCCAAAATTCTCCCAGTCTCTTCGAGCGAACTACGGAACGGCTCAGAGTTGATTCTCATGCCGGCTGGTGAGCAACTGAGCACGTAGGCAACGAAGCCTGACAAAACGTAGACCGCATCTCGTCCAGGATTCCCGATTGAGAAAGCTTCGACCGCACGGTTGTACTTTGGCTCAATATCCCTCAGAAATTCCTCGATGGCACGTTCATCGGTTAGGTATGGGTTTGTGCTTCCGTGCTCAACACGACACACGGAGAGCGAGTCGGGGCAAAAGTACTTCAGATCGGATTTCCGTAGCGCGTGCATGCGCTTGCCGAGCGCCGGGGAGTAGAAGTTCCGGAGGTGAACCTGTGAGACGAAGTGATCAAGCGGCACGAAAACAACGCAGGTGGTTAATGACGCCTAACTCAAAACTTATCGATTAAAACGGCGCTTCCGGCATAAGTTGGACTGGCCAAACCTGCTGAGGTCCGCTTGTCTAGTGGCTTCGAGATAGATGGTCTGTGCAAAGAAACAGTTATGAGTGAAGTCACGAAAGTCTCAGCTCCTTTTGTGCAAGGCTTTCACTATAGTCGTTGCAACCTAAAGCCTATCCGCCCCAACAGATGGCAGGGTGTTGTTGCGCAGTCAAAAAATCATTGGCCTTGGCGAAGTGATTGCACCCCATGAACGGCTCAGGTGGTCGCATGGCCGATAGCGGCGAGGGGTGGTTGGCGGTCAGTACACAGTGCCGCTGTTCGTCGATGAGCGTGCGCTTGGCTTGCGCATGTGCTCCCCAGAGCAGGAACACCTTGGGCGATGCGTCATCGCTACAGGCTTGAATGAGAGTGTCAGTGAGCACTTCCCAGCCGCGTTTGGCGTGGCTGGCGGGTTGGCCGTCTTCCACGGTGAGGCAGGTGTTGAGGAGGAGCACGCCTTGTTTGGCCCAGGCTTGCAGGCTGCCGCCGTTGGGGGCTGGCGCGAAGCCCTCGCGTTGCAGCTCCTTGAAGATGTTGCGCAGGCTGGGCGGGGGCTTGATGCCTGCGGGCACGGAGAAGGCGAGTCCTTCGGCCTGGCCGGGGCCGTGGTAGGGGTCTTGGCCGAGGATGACGACGCGCACGTCTTTGAGTGCCGTGAGTTCGAGTGCGCGGAAGGGTTGCGGCGGGTAGATGGTGGCCCCGGCGCTGAGGCGTTCGCGGATGTGCTGGGCCAGCTTTTCGCCGGAGGGTGAGGTGATGAAGGCCTCGACCAGTGGCCTCCAGTCGGGAGCGACGGGCCAGGCTTCGGGTTGCCACGCCGCAAGACGCGCAGCTTGGGGCGCGGGCGAGGCCGGTGCGGGCTCGTCGGCGAACAGGTCAGCGGTGGTGTTCACCGTGGCGCCGCGAAGTCACTCAGTTGAACAACTCAGCCAGCGCGGCACCAGGGTCGGGCGCACGCATGAAGGCTTCGCCCACAAGGAAGGCGTTGACCTTGGCGTCGCGCATTTTCTGCACGTCTTCGCGGCTGAGGATGCCGCTCTCGGTGACGAGCAGGCGGTCGGCGGGCACGTCTTTCAACATGCCCAGCGTGGTGTCGAGCGTGACTTCAAAGGTGCGCAGGTTGCGGTTGTTGATGCCGACCAGTCTGGTTTTGAGCTTCAGGGCACGTTGCAGCTCGGCTGCGTCGTGCACTTCAACCAATACGTCCATGCCCAAGTGCAGGGCCACGGCTTCGAGCTCGGCCATTTGCGCGTCGTCGAGGCAGGCGGCGATGAGCAGGATGCAGTCTGCTCCCATGGCGCGAGCCTCATAGACTTGGTACGCATCCACCATGAAGTCTTTGCGCAGCAC
>JBJOKU010000197.1:0-3792 GCA_046045925.1 Pseudomonadota bacterium | reverse complement strand
GGGCTCTGGCGCGGCCCATGCCGACGACATGGACAAGCTGCTGGCCGAAAAGGGGCTGCTGGGCCGCATTGGCGAGCAGCTCGATCAGGCCACACAAACGGTGCGCGACAAAGCCTCAGACCTCGTGTTCAACGCGATGGGGTTTCTGGGCGTACCCTACAAGCGCGGCGGCACCAATGTTGAGACCGGCTTTGACTGCTCCGGCTTCGTGCGCGCCATGTACGAGCAGACTGTGGGCCTCGTGCTTCCTCGCAAGGCATCTGAGCAGGCTGCCTCCACGCAAGAGATTGACCGCAGCGAACTCAAACCGGGCGACCTGGTGTTTTTCAACACCATGCGCAGCGCCTTCAGCCACGTGGGCATTTATGTGGGTGACAACAAGTTCATCCACTCGCCCAAGCCCGGTGCCAGCGTGCGCGTGGAAGACATGCGCACCGCCTACTGGGACAGGCGCTTCAACGGCGCACGGCGTGTGCCCGGTGCCGAGGGCATGTCTGAGGTCATCCAGCCCTCTGCACCCGACACGGGCAGCGCGCGCAAGAACTGAGCGGCCCGCTCACGCGGCGTGCAACCTGCACGCCTGGTTTGCATCAAGGCTGCGGATTGGCAATCCAGGCTGCAATGTCTTTGACAGCATGATCTTCCATGCCAATGAAACCATGCCAGTGCATCGCCTCACACTCGGGGCCTGTGGGGTTGCCGCCGCCAGTCACGATCATCAGCCGCTTGACGGGGGCCGAATCGAGTTTTCTCATGATCCAGCCCGCTTCATGAGGCAGAGTGACCCGGCAGGCATCATCCTTGTGGTGGTACACGAGCACGGGCACACGGATGCGCTCCAGCGCAAGCTTGGGCACAGCGTTACCTGCGCTGTAGCCCGTGATTGATGCGGTCAACACAACACCACTGACGATGTCGGACATGGCAATACCCACGCTCGCCGCCGAAATCGTGCCCATGCTCGTGCCGACAACCCAAACGGGTGCGGGCGATTGCTTCTGGATATTGGCAATGATGGCCCGCACATCCGCCATGTGCTGCTCGGAGACTCGCCAGCGGTCGTTCATCTGCCGTGCGTCCGTCGGGTTGCCCACCAGCGCCACATTGAACCTTTGGGCAAAAAACAAGTCTCGCGAACGAATCAGGAAGTTGCCCGACTGCGGCTTGCCATCACGAAAACCAATGCCGCCACTGCCACCACTGAACAACACCAGCGTAGCCTGGGGCTGGCTGTGGGGCATCCACCAGTAGGTGATTTCTTGTGTGCCACGTGTGCTCACGCCCACCAACGAATCCGCCACCGCTGCGCCTGACACCCACAGCAAAGCCAGCAACATCAAACGGCGGAAGATATTCAATCGCTGTTCGCCTTTGGCCATGATGGGCTCCTCATTGAGAAGTCAAATGTAACCCGCAGGCAAGCCCGAGTCTCGAAACCATGAAGTCAACGCTCCGCCTGATATCAAGCGATGCCAGCACAGGTGTCGTTGAAATGAACTGGAACGAGGTGGGCATGGAAGTTTTTATGGCTTAACATCGGCGTTGACCGGCACACACCGGCACTGGGCCGAAAGGCTTAGGCTCGTCCACACGCTGTGCGGTGCAGTGCCAGTGCGGAACAATGTCGAACAACCTGTTAAACGCCACGAGCCTTTACCTTTCCGAGCAGCTCCTTGAGCCCCCGAGACATAACGTCCTTCATCGCGGACGAATCAAAGTGCTTCTCTTCCGTTGTAATCGAAAATGTAACGTAGCCCTCGTTGAGGCCCATCATGCCATGCGTGCTTCGGATTCGATCAGGCCCCGCTTGCCTCGATTCGGAGTAGTCGACAAATGCGACTCCACCATTGCCGGGGACATCAAAAATATCTTTCCCCTTTTTCGCAGCAGCATCACGGACAAAGTCTTTTCCAATAGTTGGACGGTGGGCGACGTACTCGCTCATCGAATTAAATGTGAGACGAATCTCAATGTGATGTGGTGCCTCTGGAGAGAGAGAAAGCGTCCGCCGCCCATCTTCGAAACCGTAACGATAGCCTTTTGGTACTTCAAACCGAGCAACCTGACGGTCAAAGTGCACTACTTGGGATTGCGCAAGTGAGGATCCAAGCAGACACAGTGCAATAACAAGTGATCGCATTGGGCTTCTTCGTTTAACGAATGGAAGGACTTCCAAGCCCCAGGCGAGACACGAGCTTTGGGGCTTGCGAATTACGGCAACAGAGTGCCACGAGGGAGGTATCAAACTTTTCATCAACTCACCTGATTTATTGGAAGGGATAGCACCGCAAGCATCCTAACCGTTGACATCGATTTAGCAAAGAAGGTCTCTGACCTGCATGGTGTGGATGCAATAGGAAAGCACTACATTAGTGCGCTCCACTGTAACTGGGATCTCACTAAGTTCCAACCGGTGGCTCTACCTTTTTGAGTCGCTGCTCAGACCCCGCTCACTCGCTCCAGCGCGGCCACGTAGCCGCCGCTGTGCATCAGGTCGTCCCAGCCCAAAGGCGGGGTTTGGGGGAGCAGGTTCAGGCGGCGTTGTTCGCTGCTGGGGCTGGTTTGCCATTCGCCGTGGGTTTGTGCGGTGCTGAGGCCGTCGAGCAGGCTGTCGAGCGTGCTGCCGTCGCCCAGCGATTGGTTGCAGAGCAGCACCATGTCGCAGCCCGCGTTGAGCGCGGCGACTGCGGCTTGGGTGGGGCTGAGTTGTTGGCCGCGCAGCACGCGGGCGGCGGCCATGCTGAGGTCGTCGCTGAAGATGGCGCCGCCAAAGCCGAGCTGGCCGCGCAGCACGTCTTGCAGCCAGCGTTCTGAAAACCCGGCGGGGCGGTCGTCCACTTTGGGGTAGATCACGTGCGCGGGCATGACTGCCGTGAGGCTGTGCGCGAGCCACGCAAAGGGCGCGGCATCGCTGGCGAGAATGGTTTTGAGGCTGCGTTTGTCAACGGCGGTGGCCACGTGTGAGTCGGCCACGGCGTAGCCATGACCTGGGAAGTGTTTGCCGCAGTTGGCCATGCCTGCCTGGAGCAGCCCGTGCATGACGCTTTGCGCGAGCAGGCTGACGACGCGCGGGTCGTCGTGAAAGGCGCGGTCGCCAATGACGCTGGAGCCGCCGTGGTCGAGGTCGAGCACGGGCGCAAAACTGAGGTCAATGCCGCAGGCACGCAGCTCAGCACCCAGCACATAGCCGCAGGCGCTGGCCGCTTGCAGGGCTCGCATGGCTCCGCTGCCGGGCAGAGCCTTGTGGGGGCCTCGGGTGTCGTCTTGCATCCAGGCTTGCCCGAGTGCGCGCATGGCGGGCAGGTGCGTGAAGCCGTCGGTGCGAAAGCGCTGCACGCGGCCACCCTCGTGGTCCACGCAAATCAGCAGATCGGGCCGGATGGATTTGATCTCGGCATTGAGCGCGAGCATCTGGTCGCGGTTCACCCAGTTGCGGGCAAAGTGGATCACGCCACCCACCAGCGGGTGTGCAAGGCGGCGGCGGTCGTCGGCGTTGAGGCGGGTGCCTGCGATGTCGAGGATGATGGGGCTGTGAATCATGGGTGTTCCAGTTCTTCAGTTCTTGTGTTCGACCACCACAAACGCGGCGGCCATGTCCTGCTCGTCGGTGACGGTCACATGCGCTTGCAGGCCTTTGGCGGCAAACCAATCGGCCAGTTCACCATGCAGGCGCAACGCAATCGCGCCACTGGGCGCTTTAACGACTTCGCAGCGCCGCCAGGTCATGGGCATGCGCATACCGAGCCCTATGGCCTTGGAAAAGGCCTCCTTGGCGGCAAAACGGGTGGCGAG
>JBJOKU010000196.1:0-3818 GCA_046045925.1 Pseudomonadota bacterium | reverse complement strand
CCCACATTCGGCATCAGCCTGCAAAACCGGGGCCATGGTTTCTCGACCGATCCGCAAGGCCCCAACAAGGCCAATCTGGTCGCGCCCGGCAAGCGGCCATTCCACACCATCATTCCCGGCTTTCTCAGCAAAGACGGACAGCCCGTGATGAGCTTTGGCGTGATGGGCGCAAACGTGCAGCCGCAGGGCCACGTGCAAACGCTGGTGCGCATGATCGACCACGGCCAGAACCCGCAAGCCGCCTGTGACGCACCGCGCTGGCGATTCAACAAGGGCTGCAACATCAATGTTGAGGCAAGCATGGGCGCAGACCTCGTGCAAGGCCTCAAAGACATGGGCCACGAGATGGAGCTGTTGGCCGACAGCTATCAAGACTTCGGCGCAGGCCAATTCATCTGGCGCATGGGCGACCCGGCTGTTGAAGGCTATGTGGCTGCCAGCGACCCGCGCCGCGATGGCCTGGTGGCGGCTTGGTGATGACGGCTGGCGCAGCCGATTCGCACAAGACCAGCGGCCTCATCATGGCGCTGCTGGGGGCCATTGCCTTTAGTGGCAAGGCCATCATCGTCAAGCTGGCCTATCGCTACCAAGTAGATGCGATCACGCTGCTGATGTACCGCATGCTCTTTGCGCTGCCGATGTTTGCGTTGCTGGCGTGGTGGGCCAGCCGTGGCAAACCCGCGCTCACGCGCAAGGACTGGCTGGGCGTGCTCTGGCTGGGGTTCACCGGCTACTACATGGCGAGCTTTCTCGACTTTGCCGGTTTGCAATACATCACCGCTTCGCTGGAGCGGCTCATCCTTTACCTCAACCCCACGCTGGTGCTGCTGATCTCCGCCTTTCTGTTCAAACGCGGCATCACCCGCGTACAGGTGCTGGCCATGGGCGTGAGCTACAGCGGCATCTTGCTGGTGTTCGGGCATGAATTGAGCTTGGAGGGCAGCAACGTGGCGCTGGGGGCACTGCTGGTGTTTGCCAGCGCCGTGAGCTACGCGCTGTATCTGGCCTACAGTGGTGAGCTGGTGCAGCGGCTGGGCTCCCTGCGGCTGGTGGGTTTGGCCACCACGGTGGCCTGTTTTTTGTGCATAGGGCAGTTTGCGCTCATGCGGCCCATGAGCGCCGCACTGGTGCAGCCCGAGGTGCTGTGGCTCTCGGCCCTGAACGCCACGGCCTGCACGCTCGTGCCGGTGCTGTTGGTGATGATGGCGATTGAACGCATCGGCTCCAGCATGGCTTCGCAAGTGGGCATGATTGGCCCCATGAGTACGCTGCTGATGGGTGTGGTCATTCTGGGCGAACCCTTCAACGCGTGGATCATTGCGGGCACACTGCTGGTGCTCGCGGGCGTGTATCTGGTTTCGCGCTATGGGCCAAGCAAAACCTGAATCAACAAGAGGACGACATGGATCTCGGCATCAAGGGCAAATGGGCATTGGTGGGCGGCGCCAGCAAGGGGCTGGGGCTGGGTTGCGCACAGGCGCTGGCCCAGGCAGGTGTGAATGTGGTGATGGTGGCTCGCGGGGCCGAAGCCCTGGGCGCAGCGGCACAAGCCATTCGCCAGCAGTACGGCGTGCAAGTCATCGACGTGGCCGCCGACATCACCACCGCAGCGGGCCGCGAACAGGCGCTGGCCGCACATGCCGATCCCGACATTCTGGTGACCAACGCGGGCGGGCCGCCTCCGGGCGATTTTCGCCAGTGGAGCCGTGAAGACTGGCTGGCTGCGATTGACGCCAACATGCTCACTCCCATCGAGCTCATCAAGGCTACGGTCGATGGCATGGCCTCGCGTGGCTTTGGGCGTGTGGTCAACATCACCTCCGGCGCAGTGAAAGCGCCGATTGATGTGCTGGGCCTGTCGAATGGCGCACGCAGCGGCCTCACCGGCTTTGTGGCCGGGCTGGCGCGGCAAAAGCGTCTGGCCTCGCGCAACGTGACGATCAACAACCTCTTGCCCGGCTGGTTTGACACCGATCGCGTGAAAAAAGTGCTGCAAGGCGCGGCTGAGAAAAGCGGAACCACCGTGGAGCAGCAAGCGCAAGCCCGGATCGGGACCATCCCTGCCGGACGCATCGGCACCCCTGAAGAATTCGGCCAGACCTGCGCTTTTTTGTGCAGCCAGCAGGCGGGCTACATCACGGGGCAGAATATCCTCATCGACGGGGGCGCATACCCCGGAACCTTCTGATTGGAGACACACATGAGCAAAGCAGTTCGCATTGATCAACCCGGCGGCCCGGAGCAAATGAAATTGGTCGACGTTTCGGTGGGCGACCCCGGCGCGGGCGAGGTGCGTGTGCGCCACCACGCCGTGGGCCTGAACTACATCGACGTTTACCAGCGTGCGGGTGTCTATCCGTTGCCCATGCCGCTCTCGCTGGGCATGGAAGCCGCAGGCGTGGTCGAGGCTGTGGGCGATGGCGTGACACACCTCAAAGCAGGCGACCGCGTGGCCTACGCCAGCCAGCCGCCCGGCAGCTACTGCGAAGTGCGAGTGATGCCCGCCAAATGCGTGGTGGTGCTGCCCGATGCCATCTCGTTTGAAACCGGCGCGGCCATGATGCTCAAAGGCATGACTGCGCAATACCTGCTCAAGAAAACCCTGCCGCAAGGCGGCTTGCACAAGGGCGACTTCATCCTCTTCCACGCCGCTGCGGGTGGCGTGGGCCTGATCGCCTGTCAGTGGGCGCGTGCACTGGGCTACCAGCTCATCGGCACCGCAGGCAGCGACGAGAAATGCGCGCTCGCCAAAGAGTACGGCGCGGCCCACACCATCAACTATCGGCAAGAAGACTTCGTGGCCAAGGTCAAGGAGATCACCGGCGGCAAAGGCGTGAAAGCGGTGTACGACTCGGTAGGCGCGGACACCTTCATGAAGTCGCTCGATTGCGTGCAACCCTTCGGTTTGGCCGCCAACTTCGGCAACGCCTCGGGCAAAGTGCCGCCGTTTGACATCAACGTCCTCGCGGCCAAGGGCTCGCTCTACGCCAGCCGCCCGACGCTGTTCACCCACATCGCCACCCGCGAAGGCACGCAAAGCACCGCTGACGACCTGTTCGCCATGGTCGCCAGCGGCCAGATCAAGATTCCAGTGGAGCAGCGCTTTGCTTTGGCCGACGTGCAGCAGGCCCACATCCAGCTCGAAGCCCGCAAGACAGTGGGGGCGACGGTTTTGCTGCCTTGATATTTGTCCTTGTTTCTAGCGAGTGGCGTTTGAAGTGGGCTGCGTTGGCTTTCGATCTGAGGCGGATAGGTGAGGCCTCAGGTCGGAGTTGTTCAACGTTCAATGTAACAGGCGCTGCGCGGCTTCATCGCGCAGCGTCCTGTTGACTGAGGGGTTGGGCCTCAGAGGCCAGAGCGCCGCGTATGTGAAACGGGGGTTCCGAAAGCCGAGGATGTTCCGGCATGGCAAAGCTGTTACCGCAGTAGTCAACGTCTATGCCCGCAAGATACCCTTCTTTATCAACAAAGAGCGTGAAGCTCACTGTCTTTCCCCATTCGTCGGTGTTGAACTCGAGTTCAAAAGCACAGCCACCTTTTTCGCTAGGTGGGGTAAGCGGAAGAAGATCGCTACTGCGGCGGACTGTAATGTCATAGCTGTTGCAGCCGCAGTCGCATAGACGCGTAATTTGACCTGAAGAGAACTGTCGAAGCAGCAAATCGCCACGCTGGAATTCTGGACGCGAGGCGACAAATTCAGTCCATTTGAGCGCAAGGACGGCTGAGTTATTCATGAGGCACAACGTAATGTATGTTGCAAAACCTGGCGATTAAAACGGCGCTTGAGGTACAAGCAGGCCGCACAAAACGGCTGTAAC
>JBJOKU010000195.1:0-3821 GCA_046045925.1 Pseudomonadota bacterium | reverse complement strand
AAAAACGCGAGCTGTTTTCCACCATGCCGGTGGAGGACAACCTCGTGCTCGGCGGCTTTCGCCAGATGCGAATGGGCAATGCGCATTGGCGCAGCAAACTCGACGAGGTGTACACGCTCTTTCCCCGTCTGAAAGAACGACGAACCCAGCTCGCGGGCACGCTCTCGGGTGGCGAGCGCCAGATGCTGGCCGTGGGCCGCGCGCTGATGAGTAGCCCCAAGGTGTTGATGCTCGATGAACCGAGTCTGGGCCTGGCCCCGCTCATCATCAAGGAGATTTTCAACATCGTGACCACCTTGCGCCAAACCGGCGTGACCATTGTGCTGATCGAACAAAACGCCCGCGCTGCACTCGAAGTGGCCGACTACGGCTACGTGCTCGAAATGGGCGAGCTCAGCCTGCACGGCCCCGCCAAGGAACTGGCCACCGACAGCCGCGTGATCGAAACGTATTTGGGCGCGAAGAAGGAAAAGGTTTAATCCGTTCGCCCTGAGCTTGTCGAATGGCTTCGACGGGCTCAGCCCGAACGGTGTGACTCAAAAGCAACTGACATGAACAACTACCAACCCAAAACCGAAGAAGTCAACGCCATTCTGTTTGGCGTGGTCAAAGCCCATGAGCAACTCGCCGAGTTGCCCGTCTTTGCCGAAACCGATCAGGATCTGATGGGCCAGGTGCTCGAAGAAGCGGGCAAGTTTGTGGGCGAGGTGGTGGCCCCGCTGCACCGCGTGGGCGATGAGGAAGGATGCCATTTCAAGGATGGTGTGGTCACCATGCCCGCAGGCTTCAAGGAGGCCTACGAGGCCTTCTGGCAAAACGGCTGGGGCGGCTTGTCGGCGGCAGAAGAAGACGGCGGGCAGGGCTTGCCCAGCGTGCTCGATGCTGTGCAGTACGAATGGCTCTCGGCTGCCAACCACGGCTGGACCATGGCCCCCGGCTTACTCCATGGCGCGTATGAGTGCATCAAGCATTACGCCAGTGACGATCTTAAAGCCAAGTACCTCTCAAAAGTGGCCACTGGCGAATGGTTGGCCACCATGAACCTCACCGAGCCCCATGCGGGCAGTGACTTGGGTCTTGCCCGCACCAAGGCCGTGCCGCAGGCAGACGGCAGCTACAGCATCACCGGCACGAAAATATTCATCTCGGGCGGCGAGCACGACATGACGGACAACATCGTCCATCTCGTCCTGGCACGCCTGCCCGATGCGCCCCCCGGCCCCAAAGGTTTGTCGCTGTTTCTCGTGCCCAAGTTTTATGAGGATGGCAAGCGCAGCGCGGCGGTGTGCGAGCGCATCGAAGAAAAGATGGGCATCCACGGCAGCCCCACCTGTGTGATGCGCTTTGACGAAGCCACAGGCTGGATCGTCGGTGAACCCGGCAAGGGCCTGAACGCCATGTTCGTGATGATGAACGCTGCGCGTTTGCACGTGGCGCTGCAAGGCATTGGCCTGCTCGACCACGCTTGGCAAAAAGCCCACGCCTATGCGCAAGAGCGCCGCCAGATGCGTGCGCCCGGTGGCAGCGCGAAAGCTGGCGAGGCCGATTTCATCATTGCCCACCCGGCCATGCAGCGCATTTTGGACACGCAGCGCGCATGGATCGACGGTCTGCGCGTGCTGGCTTACCAAACCGGGGTGGAGCTAGACATCATCAAGCACCATCCCGATGCTGCACGCAAACAAGCCGCTCAAGTGTGGTGCGCCATGCTCACGCCCGTACTCAAGGCCAGCGCCACCGACCAGGGCTTCCACGGCGCGAGCGAATGCCTGCAAGTCTTCGGTGGCCACGGCTATGTGAGCGAATGGGGCATTGAGCAGATCGTGCGTGACGCCCGCATTGCCATGATTTACGAGGGCACCAACGAAATTCAGGCCATCGATCTGCTGATCCGCAAGACCCTGTCTGACGGGGGCACCCAACTCAAGGCCCTGCTGGATCGCCTGCGCAGCTCCGTCAACGCAACAGCACAAGCCGGGTTGCTGCAACGCATGGACCAACTGGAAGCCCTCGCAACGCGCCTTGCACAGAGTCAGGCGCATTGGCCCACGCTCGTGTACTGGGTGGCGAGCGACTTCCTGCGTATGCTCACGCTGGTGGCACTGGAGTGGGCCTGGGCTCAGATTGAGGCATCGGCTTCAACAGCCAACAATGCCGCTGTAGCCGCAGCCCTGAAAAACTGGGTCTTGCCCGAGTGGGACATGCGAGCCGCTATCATGTCGCGTCAACTTGATGCCGCATGACCCCCATTCCTACCTCTTTTGTTGAAACGGTCGATACCAGCTACCTCGAAACGCTGGTCGGTTACAACGCCCGCCGCACCTCGCTCAAGGCGATTGGCATGTTCATCGAGCGGCTGGCACCGCACGGCCTCAAGCCGGTGGATTTCTCGGTGCTCTCGCTCATTACCCACAACCCCGGCATCACCTCGCGCCAGTTGTGTGCCTCGCTCGCGATTCTGCCGCCCAATCTGGTGGGCATGATCAACATGCTCGAAAAGCGCGATCTGGTTGAGCGCCGTCCGCACCCACATGATGGGCGCGCCCAGGGCATCTACCTCACCGAACACGGCCAAACCGTCATGCAAGACGCGGAGGCCACGGCCAGCGCACTGGAGCAGGAAGTGGTGTCCAGTCTCACGCCTTCCGAGCGCAACACCTTGATGCGCCTGCTCAAGAAGGTATACCAGTCCCGCTGAAGCGTTTCGCGGGTGCGGCTTGGCAGGACGCCCAGCCAAGAAGCCGTCAGCCTCGCGCGAAGGCCTTTGGTTAAACTCAGGGGCGGGGTGCGCGCAGACGCACACCAACCATCTTGAACAAACCTGGCAGCCCACCATGACCACCATCCGCCAAGACGACCTGATCGAATCTGTTGCAGCCGCCCTGCAATACATCAGCTACTACCACCCCGCCGACTACATCGCCCATCTGGCGCGCGCCTACGAGCGTGAGCAGTCTGCTGCCGCCAAGGACGCGATTGCCCAAATTTTGACCAATAGCCGCATGTGCGCCGAGGGCAAGCGCCCCATCTGCCAGGACACCGGCATCGTCAACGTGTTCATGAAAATTGGCATGGATGTGAAGTGGGAAGGCTTTACGGGCTCGATTCAAGACGCAGTCAACGAAGGCGTGCGCCAAGGCTACAACAACCCAGACAACAAGCTGCGCGCCTCCGTGCTGTCTGACCCCATCTTCGAGCGCAAGAACACCAAGGACAACACGCCTGCCGTGATCTTCATGGAAGTCGTGCCCGGCAACACCGTGGACGTGATCGTTGCGGCCAAGGGCGGCGGTTCGGAGAACAAGAGCAAGGTCTACATGCTCAACCCCAGCGACAACATCGTGGACTGGGTGCTGAAAACCGTGCCCACCATGGGCGCGGGCTGGTGCCCGCCCGGCATGCTGGGCATTGGCGTGGGCGGCACGGCGGAGAAGGCTGCGCTGTTGGCCAAGGAAGCCCTGATGGACGATATCGACATGTACGAGCTGCTGCAACGCGGCCCGCAAAACAAGCTCGAAGAGCTGCGCATCGAGCTTTACGAGAAGGTCAACGCCCTGGGCATCGGCGCCCAGGGGCTGGGTGGCCTGACCACCGTGCTGGATGTGAAGATCAAGACTTACCCCACGCATGCGGCCAGCAAGCCCATCGCGATGATTCCCAACTGCGCGGCCACCCGTCACGGCCACTTTGTGCTTGACGGCTCCGGCCCCGCCTTCATGGAGCCGCCGAGCCTGGACCTCTGGCCCGACGTGAACTGGGCGCCCGACTACAACAAGAGCACCCGCGTGGATCTCAACACACTCACCCCCGAAGTGGTGGCG
>JBJOKU010000194.1:0-3824 GCA_046045925.1 Pseudomonadota bacterium | reverse complement strand
AGGTGGTTGGCGCGAAGCTCAAGAACGCGGCCGAGAGCGGCGACGGCCTGCTGCCCGTGGGCACTGCCATCGACTACGAAGGCGTGGGCACCATGTCCAAGTCCAAGAACAACGGCGTGGATCCGCAAGACATCATCGACCGCTACGGTGCCGACACCGCGCGCCTGTACATGATGTTCACCGCCCCTCCCGAGGCCACGCTGGAGTGGAACGACGCGGCCGTGGAAGGCAGCTACCGCTACCTGCGCCGCGTGTGGAATTTCGCCGCCAAGCACGAAGCCACCCTCAAGGCCGGGTTTGCACTCGACCGTGGAGCCGATGGCAAGAGGCAGATCGCGTGGAGCGCCGAAGCCAAGAAGTTGCGCCGCGAAATTCACGTGGTGCTCAAGCAGGCCAACTACGATTACGAGCGCATGCAATACAACACGGTGGCCTCTGCCGTGATGAAAATGCTCAATCTGCTCGAGGATGCCAAGCTGGGCAGCAGTGCTGAAGATGCCGGTGCGCTGGCGCAATGCTTCTCCATTTTGTTGCGCGTGCTCTACCCCATGTGCCCGCACATCAGCGACGCGCTCTGGACCGATCTGGGCTATGCCACTTGCTGTGGCAACCTGCTCGACGTGGCCTGGCTCGAAGTGGACGAAAGTGCACTGGTGCAAGACGAAATCGAACTGATGCTCCAAGTGAACGGCAAGTTGCGCGGTTCGGTCACCGTGCCCGCCAGCGCCGACAAGACTGCCATCGAAGCGGCTGCGCTCGCCTGCGAAGCCTTTGCCAAGGCGGCCAATGGCGCAGCGGCCAAGAAGGTCATCGTCGTTCCCGGACGACTCGTCAACATCGTGGTGTGAACATGCAACGCAGACAGCTTCTCCAAATCGCCGCCTCCGGCTCCGTCATCGGGCTTGGCGCCTTGGGAGGCTGCGGCTTCCAGTTGCGCGGCAACTTCACCTACGTCTTCAACAGCATCCAGATCAGGGGCAGCAACCCGCCGTCTCTCTTCATGCTGGAGTTGCAGAGGGCCTTGCAAGCTGTCGATGGCATGCAGGTGTACTTTGACTTGCCTCGCAATGCACAGCCCCAGGTCATTCTCGACGTGCTGCAAGATGTGCGCGAAAAAATCGCCGTGGGCGTGGGCGTTGCCGGGCAGGTGCGCGAGTTCCAGATCAACCAGCGCCTGAAGATCCGCTTGCGCACGCCAGAGGACAAGATGCTGATCGAGGAGGCCTCTCTGCTCCAGATGCGCCAGATCAGCTACACCGAGAGTGCGGCACTGGCCAAAGAAGCCGAGGAGTCCATGCTCAATCGCGACATGCAGAGCGATTTGGTTGTGCAGGTCATGCGCCGACTGGCTTCGATCAAGTCGCTGTAATCGGTCGACCATACAAGCACGTTCGCACAGCCTCGACATGCTGCGTCTTGTGCTCGACACCAATGTGGTGCTTGACCTGTTGGTATTCAACGAACCCGCGCACGCTGCGCAGATGGAGCCCCTGCGACGCGTCCTGCGCGAAGGCGCTGCACAGTGGCTTGCCACCCCCGCCATGCGCAGTGAACTGGCACGTGTGCTGCACTACCCCAAGCTTGCCCCGCGCGTGGCGTTTTATGGCTGCACCGCTGAGAGCGTACTGCGCGAATTTGATGATTCAGCCCTGATCTGCCCGCCAGCAGTGCGCATTGCGTTCACCTGCAAGGATGCCGACGATCAAATCTTTGCCGATCTTGCGGTGGCGAAACAAGCGCACTTGCTCAGCAAGGACGACGCACTGCTCAGCATGAAAAAGCGGCTCGCCACCCTCGGCGCTTCGGTCTGGATGCCGGACGCTTTCATCCAGTCCATCTTGCTTGCTGCGCCGCCTCAGTGAGGCTTCATTGCAAACGAAGCGCCGCTCACATGCGGCCAGTAAAACTTGAACACGTTGTGCATGCTCTCGGGCAACACAGGCTGCAACAGCTCCCCCGGTTTGAGATGCGGCAGCATGTTTACCATCAGGCGTGTCTTGCCGTCTCCGTCGCGCTTGACGATGTGCGAGAGCGTCACTTCCGATGGGTGCTGGAGTCCCGCTGCTTGCAGCAACTCCTTGAGCGCCTTGAGGGTGTTATGGTGGTAGTTGTAAACACGGGTTGCCTTGTCGGGCACCACCAGTGCCTGCTGGCGCACCGGGTCTTGCGTGGTCACGCCTGTGGGACAGTGGCCGGTGTGGCAATGCTGGGCCTGGATGCAGCCCAGTGCAAACATGAAGCCGCGCGCCGAATTGCACCAGTCTGCCCCGAGTGCAAACATGCGCACCATGTCAAACGCACTCACCACCTTGCCCGCGCAACCCAGCTTGATGCGTTCGCGCAGGTTCACGCCCACCAGCGTGTTGTGCACCAGACGCAGCCCCTCTTGCAGGGGAGCACCCACATGGTCGGTGAATTCGAGCGGCGCAGCACCCGTGCCGCCCTCAGCCCCGTCGATCACGATGAAATCGGGCGTGATGCCCGTCTCCAGCATGGTCCGCACCATCGCAAACCACTCCCACGGATGGCCCATGCAGAACTTGAAGCCCACCGGCTTGCCGCCTGACAGCTCACGCAGGCGGGCGATGAACTGCATCATCTCCACTGGCGTTGAAAACGCGCTGTGGGCCGCTGGCGAAACGCAATCCATGCCCACGGGCACGCCGCGCGCTTGGGCAATTTCCACCGTCACCTTGGCGCCAGGCAGCACGCCGCCATGGCCCGGCTTGGCCCCTTGGCTGAGCTTGATTTCGATCATCTTCACCTGGGGGTCTCGGGCATTGGCGGCGAATTTGTCAGCGTCAAACTGGCCTGTCTCGGTGCGACAACCGAAGTAGCCCGAACCGATCTCCCAGATCAGGTCGCCGCCATGCTGGCGGTGGTGCACGGAGATGGAGCCCTCGCCCGTGTCGTGCGCAAAGCCACCTCTTTGCGCACCACTGTTGAGCGCCAGAATGGCGTTGGCCGACAAGGCCCCAAAACTCATGGCTGAAATGTTGAACACGCTCGCGCTGTAAGGCTGGCCGCACTGCCCTTCGCCGATGGTGATGCGAAAGTCGTGCGTGTCGATGGCGCTGGGCATGACGGAGTGGTTGATCCACTCGTAACCCTGCGCTGTCACATCGAGCTGGGTGCCAAACGGGCGCTTGTCGGTTTCGGTTTTGGCCCGCTGGTACACCAGCGCCCGCTGCGAACGCGAGAAAGGCATGGCTTCGGTATCGCTTTCCAGAAAGTACTGGCGCAGTTCGGGGCGGATGAATTCCAGCACATAGCGCAAGTGGCCGATCACGGGGTAATTGCGCAGTACCGCCTTGCGGGACTGCCGCAGGTCGTAATAACCCAGCGCGGTGAGCGCGGCAAAGACCAGCAGCCAGAAGGCGCTGACCTTGAAGATCAGGTACAGCGGCAGCCACAGCACAGTGGCCAGCGCACAGAACACCCACACCGTGTAGCGTACAGGGTAGTAACGGTTCAGGAACTCAATCATGCTGTCTCCTCATGCCCGAAGCGCAGGTCAATAACTGCACTGGCTGCTTTATAGGTCGGCGTAGCCCTGCTTGGGCTTACAACCAAGCCTGAGCACAGGTGCAAATCAGTCGCGCATGAAGCCGCGCAGCAACTCCGCAACCTGTTGCGGGCACTCTTCGGGCAGGTAGTGGCCGCAGGGCAGGGTCTGACCGCTCACGCGGCCTGCGCATTGCGCCTGCCACAAGTCGATCGGTTTGAAGTGCCGGTTCACCACGCCGCGCTCGCCCCACAGCGCCAGCATGTCGCAGGCCACCTTCTCGCCCAGCTCACGCGAGAGGCGATCGTGCGCCAGATCG
>JBJOKU010000193.1:0-3829 GCA_046045925.1 Pseudomonadota bacterium | reverse complement strand
CGCATTGGCCGCGCCTGGATGGCCATTCGAGAAGACGAAATTGCCGCCAAGGCCATGGGCATCAACACCCGCAACATGAAGCTGCTGGCCTTCGGCATGGGCGCGAGTTTTGGTGGCGTGAGCGGGGCGTTGTTTGCCTCGTTCCAGAACTTTGTTTCGCCCGAATCTTTCTCGCTCATGGAGAGCGTGATGATCGTTGCCATGGTGGTGCTGGGCGGGCTGGGGCACATTCCGGGTGTCATCATCGGCGCGGTGCTGCTGGCGGCACTGCCCGAGGTGCTGCGCTACGTGGCCGGGCCGCTGCAAGCCATGACGGGCGGGCGGCTCGATGCATCCATCTTGCGCCAATTGCTGGTGGCGCTGGCCATGATCATCATCATGCTCTGGAAGCCGCGCGGCCTCTGGCCCTCGCCCGAGCACGGCGCAGCCCGCAAAGCTGACGGAGGCGCGGCATGAGTGGCACAGCAGTGTCTGCTGCAACCGATGTTGTGCTCGACGTTTCCGGCGTCTCCAAACGCTTTGGCGGCTTGCAGGCCCTGCAAGACGTGGGCGTGCAAATCAGGCACGGCGAGGTCTACGGCCTGATTGGCCCCAACGGCGCGGGCAAGACCACCTTCTTCAATGTCATCACCGGCCTGTACACGCCCGACAGTGGCCGCTTCACGCTGGCTGGCAAGGCCTACAAGCCCAGTGCCGTGCATGAAGTGGCCAAAGCCGGCATCGCCCGCACCTTCCAGAACATCCGCCTTTTTGCAGACATGACCGCGCTTGAGAATGTGATGGTTGGCCGCCACATCCGCACCGGCAGCGGCCTCATTGGCGCGGTATTCCGCACCAAGGGCTTTCTCGCCGAAGAAGCCGCCATCGCCCAGCGCGCACAAGAGCTTCTCGACTACGTGGGCATCGGCCAGCTCGGCCCCTACCGCGCCCGCACGCTCAGCTATGGCGACCAGCGCCGCCTCGAAATTGCCCGTGCACTTGCAACAGAGCCGCAACTCATTGCGCTTGACGAGCCCGCCGCTGGCATGAACGCCACCGAGAAAGTGCAACTGCGCGAACTCATCGACCGCATCCGCAAAGATGGTCGCACCATCCTGCTCATTGAGCACGACGTGAAGCTCGTCATGGGCCTGTGCGACCGCGTCACCGTGCTCGACTACGGCAAGGTTATCGCGCAGGGCGCGCCCGCGCAGGTGCAGAACGATCCGAAAGTGATCGAGGCCTATCTCGGCACCAGCCACCTCAACACCGCCGCGCAGGAGCAGGCCGCATGAGCGCTGCGATGAACCCCGTGGTGAATGCCGTAGTGAATGCGGTGGAAAAAGCCCCGCTGCTCGAAGTGCGCGGCCTCAAGGTCTCGTACGGCGGCATCGAGGCCGTCAAGGGCGTCGACCTGGCCGTGTACCCCGGCGAACTCGTCAGCCTCATCGGCTCCAACGGCGCGGGCAAAACCACCACCATGAAGGCGCTCATCGGGCTGCTCAAGCCGCAAAGCGGCGAAGTGCATTTCAAGGGCCAGAGCATCGCCCAGCAAGGCGCGTGGGACCTGGTGAAAAACGGCCTCGTCATGGTGCCCGAAGGGCGCGGCGTGTTCGCCCGCATGAGCATCGAAGAAAACCTGCTCATGGGCGCGTACCCGCGCAGCGGCGCCAGCGCCAGCAAACCCGCGCTCGAACTCGACATGGAGCGCCTCTTCGCGCTCTTTCCCCGCCTCAAGGAACGCCGCTTGCAACTCGCAGGCACCCTGAGCGGCGGCGAACAGCAAATGCTCGCCATGGCCCGCGCCCTCATGAGCCAGCCGCAACTGCTGCTGCTCGACGAACCCTCCATGGGCCTCTCGCCCCTGATGGTGGACAAGATCTTCGAGGTCATCCGCGACGTGGCCGCACAGGGCGTGACCATCATGCTCGTCGAGCAAAACGCCACCCGCGCCCTCGAACTCGCCAGCCGCGCCTACGTCATGGACTCCGGCCTCATCAGCATGAGCGGCAACGCCCGCGACATGCTCGCCGACCCGCAAGTGCGGGCGGCGTATCTGGGGCATTGAGGCTCAGTCGTCTGAAGGCTTGTTTTCCAGAGATGGAAAGTTGGAACTACT
Source organism: Pseudomonadota bacterium (assembly GCA_046045925.1). Classification (GTDB taxonomy): domain Bacteria; phylum Pseudomonadota; class Gammaproteobacteria; order Burkholderiales; family Burkholderiaceae_C; genus JBJOKU01. Next base: position 1,731 of record JBJOKU010000193.1, on the reverse strand, counting down.
TGGCAACTCTTCAGCTCGGGCTTGTGTGCGCCAGATGATGTCGGCGATTTCCCGAATGCGGTCAACAAGTGGTTTGGCATCTTTTCCGAATTTGCCAAGAACAACGCCAGCATCGCCAATCAGTCCCCAAAACCGATCCAGATCGGAGACTCGTTTGTGCAACTCAGATTGAAGCTTTTCAAGTCGCTTCAAAAGGCGGCTCTGGTGGTCGGCCTCAAAGTGGGTGGAATTTGCAATCAGGTCTCGGAGTTCATTTACCAGTTGCTGTACACGGTCGAGATCGCCTTGTGAAAACTCGTACGCGAAACCTCCGCTCAGTGCCTGACGGTAATGTAGTTTGCGAGCATCAAGTTTTAGCTGAGTAGATTTTTGCGAGCAATACCCCTCAATCAGTAGGAGTGCATCGTTGACGTATCTACAGTCGTCTTGCATCGAACCAGAAAAATGGACTGGTTTCGTGATTCGAGGAAGCAGCCCGGACTCTACCAATCCCGAGATCAATGCGTACGCGTCGATGAGCATCTCGAACTCTTCCGGAGACCATTTTTCAGGATGATTGTCGAATGATTCGCGGGTAATGCGAATAATTTCCAAGGCTCCCTCAACTGGACGATCCTTGAGTCCAGCCAAAAATTCATCAGTAAACAGCATTGCAACTCCCCGAAATTATTTTGGTGTGATACGAATCAAGCCGTGACGCGTTTCCGCGTACTCTGCTTGGACAACGCCTTCGTGGCCTCAGTCAATGCCAACAACCCCGCCAACGCTTCATTCACAGCCTCTGAGGTGGGAAAGGCTTTGCGCAGCTCGGGGCGCAGCACCACCACGTTGCTGTCTTGTGTGAACTGCTTGAGGTATTTTCCGCGAACGCCTGTGCCGAGCTGATCGCGTCGCAGTTCGGGGATGTCTGAATTAGCCTTGCTGGTAGATTGCTTTTTCATGGCGAGTCGCCTTTCTGGCGCTGATGATTCTGAGACTGTAGCGGCGTTCCGTGTGGATGACTACCAGAAGGCGGCCTTCGTTGGAGAGGCCGTATGTACGGCTCCGGTCTTCGTTGTCGGAGTGGTCAGTATCGGAGAAAGTCAGAGCCATGGGGTCGCCGAAAACACTGACAGCCTCATCAAACGAAACACCGTGCTTTCGCTGATTGCTGGCTGCTTTGGTTTCATCCCATTCGAATTTGAACATGGCTGCTGGTCCTTGCTCCTTGGTCGCTCAATCCTACCCAAAGTTGTGTCGTGGGTAAACCAGCGCCCCCGAGGGAGTCAACTCATCCACATCCACACCGCCGTCGCCGCAAGCACGGCCGCCATCACGCGGTTGAAGACGAGCAGGCGTTGGCCTTGGGCGAGCCAGTGGCGCAGCAGGGAGCCAATGCTGGCGTAGGTCAAGTTGCTGCAAAAAGCGTAGCACACCATGACCGGCAATACTTGGACGTAGCGCAGTGTGGCGTCGGGCTTGCCGACGATCCAGCCGCCGGTGATGGTGAGCGCCAGCATCCAGGCCTTGATGTTGACGGCTTGCAGGGCGACACCTTGCCAGAAGCCGATTTGCAGTGAGGCCTCGCTCGTCTGGCCGAGTTGTCGTGTGTGCCAGAGTTTGAAGGCGAGCCACAGCAGGTAGCTGCAGCCGGTGATCTGGATGCCCCAGCGCAAGACGGGCACGGCTTGCACCAGCGGGCCGAGGCCGGCGGCGCAGGCGCTCAGCAGCAGTGCCCAGCCTACGGGCACG
>JBJOKU010000192.1:0-3836 GCA_046045925.1 Pseudomonadota bacterium | reverse complement strand
TACCGAGGGTGACGGCACCCGGCTGGCCATACATGGCCGTGCCCAGAGGGCCTTGCAAGGATTCTCTGTCCAGCAAATTCTGGATTTGCCCGGCAACCCGGTTGTGCTGCGCATCGACAGCTGGCGAACAGCGCAGGGCCTGTTTCCCAATGTCCTGACAGCCCTGGTGGCCGCTTTGGCCCTGGGCATGGTGGTGGTCATGGCCATGCTGGGGCATGACATCCGCCGCCGTCAAAAGGCCGAGCGGGAGCTGGCCGAATCACTGGCTTTTCGCAAGGCCATGGAAGACTCCCTCGTAACCGGATTGCGCGCGCGCGATCTTGATGGACGCATTACCTATGTGAACCCGGCCTTTTGCGAAATGGTGGGCTTCAAGGCCGATGAACTGCTGGGCCAGTCTGCGCCTGCGCCATACTGGCCTACTGAGCAAATTGATGAATACCGCCGCCGCCAGGCCATCCGGTTGGCAGGCAACTCGCCGCCCAGGGAGGGGTTTGAGTCGGTCTTCATGCGCAAGGACGGTGAACGCTTTCCGGTGCTGATTTTTGAGGCACCGCTGATCAGCGGGCAAGGCCGTCAAACCGGATGGATGAGCGCGATACTGGACGTGACCGAGCAGCGGCGGGTGGAAGAAGTATCCCGGGCCAGCCAGGAGCGGCTGCAAGCCACAGCGCGGTTGGCCACCGTGGGAGAAATGGCTTCGTTGCTCAGCCATGAGCTGAACCAGCCGCTGGCTGCAATTTCGAGCTACGCCACGGGCTCGCTCAATTTGATTGAAGCCCCGGCAGGCCATGAGGCAGACATCAAGGAGGCGATGCAGCGCATTGCCCAGCAGGCCGACCGCGCAGGCAAGGTGATCAAGAGCGTGCATGACTTTGTGCGCCGCCGTGACGACGAGCGCCAGCAAGTCAGCGCGGCTGACTTGCTCGACGCGGTCAAGCCACTCATTGACATGCAGGCCCGCAAGTTCGCTGCACGGGTGAATATTCGCGTGGCGGCCGGTTTGCCCGAATGCCACTGTGACCGCACGATGGTTGAACAGGTCCTGCTCAACCTGGCGAGAAACGGCATTCAGGCCATGCAGTCAGTGGACATCGCTCAGCGGCAACTCGACATACAAGTACATCTCACGGGCGGTGGAGCGCAAACATGGCTGCTGTTTACCGTGGCCGATCAAGGCACCGGCATCGACCCCGAAGTGGCGACCCAGCTCTTCACCCCGTTTTTCACCACCAAGGCCGAAGGCATGGGCCTGGGCCTGAGCATGTGCCGCACCGTGGTGGAGCAGCACGGCGGCTACCTCGAATACCAGGCAAACCAGCCTTGCGGTACAGTCTTCGTGTTCACCCTGCCTGCTGCACACAAGGCCAGCCCATGATCTACATCGTTGACGATGATGCCTCTGTACGCGAAGCCCTCGCCTGGCTCTTGCGCACCCGCCGCCACCTGAGCGAGTCTTTCGACAGTGCCGAGGCCTTTGAGCGGAATGTGCTCAAGCCCGGCTTCATGGTGAAAGAGCCCGGCGTGCTGCTGCTGGATGTGCGCATGCCCGGCATCAGCGGCCTGGCCCTGTTTGAGAAACTGGTCGAACGCCAAATGCTGAAAGAGTTGCCGGTCATCTTCCTCACCGGCCATGCCGATGTGCCTACGGCCGTGGCCACCGTCAGGCGAGGGGCTTTCGATTTTTGCGAAAAACCCTTTTCTGACAACAAGCTGGTTGATCGCGTTGAAGAAGCGCTGGCCTCCTCGGCGGCGGCCCTTGCCGAGCGGCAAAGTGCCCAGACCTTGCAAGAACGCATCACGCAACTCACAGACCGCGAGCGCGACGTGATGAACCTCGTGATTGAAGGCCTGCCCAACAAGCTGGTTGCAGACCGACTCGACATCAGCGTGCGCACGGTGGAGGTTCATCGCGCACGGGTGTTTGACAAAATGGGCGTCAAGTCAGCGGTGGAGCTGGCCAACGTGCTTCGAAATTTATAGCTGCAAATCGTTTTTGAAACTGCCAAATGCAAAAGGCCCGCATTGCGGGCCTTTGCTCATGTCTTGGCAGAGCTGGCTCAGAACGGAATGTCGTCGTCCATGTCCTCGAAGCCGCTGGCGGGTTTCTTGGCGGCGGGTGCTGGTGTGGCCTGGCGGGCGGGTGCTGAGGCTCGGGCGGGCGCGGCGTAACCGCCTTCATCGGGCTGGCCCTGGCCTTCACGGCCACCCAGCAGGGTCATTTCTGTGGCGATGATGTCGCAGGTGTTGCGCTCAATGCCGTCCTGGCCGGTGTATTTGCCGTACTTCAGGCGACCCTCCACGTAAATCTGCTTGCCTTTGCGAACATACTCGCCAGCGATTTCGGCCAAGCGGTCATAGAAGGTGATGCGATGCCATTGGGTGTCGTCAACAAATTCGCCAGTGTTTTTGTCTTTGCGCCGCGTGGTGGTGGCCAGCGACACATTGGCCACGGCCTGCCCCGAGGGCAAATAGCGGATTTCGGGGTCGCGCCCGCAGTTGCCGATGAGGATGACTTTATTGACCGATGCCATGACTGTTTGCTCCAAAGAATCGCTGTATTGTGGCAGTTTTTGAGTGCGGCCCGGAATGCAAAAGAGCCCCGAGGGGCTCTCTTGGATTGCCTGCGGGCGGGTTTCACTCAGAATGCGTAACCAATGCCCACGGTTGTGCCCTTGACCTCAATGCCGTTGCGCTTGAAGTAGTTCATATAGTCCACGTTGGCCGAGAAGTTGTCAGACAGGCGATAGCTGATGCCCAGACCAAACGAGCGGCCATTGCCTGTTCCGACATAGGGTGCGGTTGTGAAGTCTGTCTGGTAGGAGGCGTAACCCAAACGTGCAAAGACAGTCAGTTTGTTGTCTGCGAGGGTGATCCGGGGCTTCAGGTAGAGGCCGGTGATGCTTTTGATCTTGACAAAGCCGGGTGTTCCCGAGCGGGTGACTGCATCAGACTTGGCGTTGAAAGAAAAAGTTTCTTCTGCCGCAAGGTTGGGGTGCAGGTTCATGCCCAGAACCAGACGGTGCATGCCGGTGCTGGCGCTGGTGCTGGAAGGAGCCGTCAGGCTCATGTTGCTGTAGCCACCCTCGAAATAAAGGCTGGACAAACCGCCCGTTTGTGCAAAGGCACAAACCGGGCTGCAAAAAGCCAATGCTGCACAGATGGCGCGTAGACTGTTGGATTTCATGTGATAACTCCCAGACAACAAGAGGGCATGCGTAGGAATGTCACATTATCGCAGAGTGTTGTCAACGCTGAGGGAGTCAAGGCGCTGCCATTGGAAACATACAAGGATCGGCTGCCGTCAGGCTCTGCGGCCGGGTGCTGTCATGGGCCAAGCCAGGGCCAGCCAAGCCAGCATGGCTGTGCCGCAGCAGACAAACAGGGCGCTCATGCCGTGATGCTTGATCAGCCAGCCGCCCAGTGCCCCACCCACGAAAAACCCGACGGATTGCAGTGTGTTGTAAACGCCCAACGCCGAGCCGCGCAGGTGCGCCGGCGCGAAGCGCGAAACGAGGCTGGGCTGGCTGGCCTCCAGCACGTTGAAGCCGCAGAAAAACACAAACAACCACAGGCCCAGTTCCAGCACCGAAGGGCTGGTGATGGAAAGCCACAAGCCCGCTTGCACCAAGGCAATCAGGCCAATGGCCACCAGAAACACCACTCGCAGGTAGCCCCGCTTCTCCAGCGGAAACAGCGTGCCGCCCATCACGAAGAACGAGGCCAGCACGGCTGGCAGATACACTTGCCAGTGATCGGATTTGTTGAGACCAGCTTCGATCAGCAATGCAGGCACTGCCACCCACATGGCGAGTTGCACGGCGTGCAGAATAAAA
>JBJOKU010000191.1:0-3837 GCA_046045925.1 Pseudomonadota bacterium | reverse complement strand
CGCGAGGGCCTGGCCTGCGTGGTGAGCGTGAAGGTACCCGAGCCCAAGTTCAGCAGCCAGACCAAGGACAAACTGGTCAGCTCTGAGGTGCGCGGCCCGGTGGAAGACGTGGTGGCCAAGGCCCTGAGCGATTTCCTGCAGGAGCGCCCCAACGATGCCAAGATCATCTGCGGCAAGATTGTCGAGGCCGCGCGTGCCCGTGAAGCCGCCCGCAAGGCCCGCGAGATGACGCGCCGCAAGGGCGTGCTCGATGGCCTGGGCTTGCCGGGCAAGCTGGCCGATTGCCAGGAGAAAGACCCTTCGCTGTGCGAAATCTACATCGTCGAGGGAGACTCCGCCGGTGGCTCGGCCAAGCAGGGCCGCGACCGCAAATTCCAGGCGATCCTGCCTCTGCGCGGCAAGATTCTCAATGTCGAGAAAGCCCGTTACGAAAAGCTGCTCACCAGCAACGAAATCGTGGTGCTCATCACCGCGTTGGGCACCGGCATCGGCAAGGTGGGAGTGGGTGGCAATGGCAGCAACAGTGGAGCCGATGACTTCAACATCGACAAGCTTCGCTACCACCGGATCATCATCATGACCGACGCGGACGTGGACGGCGCCCACATCCGCACGCTGCTGCTGACCTTCTTCTTCCGCCAGATGCCCGAGCTGGTCGAGCGTGGCCACATCTACATTGCGCAGCCGCCGCTGTACAAGGTCAAGGCGGGCAAGAACGAGCAGTACCTCAAGGATGCCCATGAGCTCGATGAGTACTTGCTCAAGCTGGCATTGCAAGATGCCCGCGTCAACACAGGCCGATCCACGGCCACAGGCAGCCCCGTTCTGCTGGAGGGAGATGTCTTGGCCGATCTGGCCCGCAAACACCAGACTGCCGAGGCCGTGATGGCCCGCCTGTCGGTATGGATGGATGCAGCTGGCTTGCGTGCCATCTCGCAAGGTCTGCAAATTGATCTTGATACGCTACAAAATGCAGAGCGATCTGCCCAGGCTTTGCAGGGCTGGATGAACGAAGCAGGTGAAAAAGCCGAAGTGGCTGCCGTATTTGATGCCCGCACCGACAAGCATGTTGTCACCATCACGCGCCGCATCCACGGCAATGCCCGCAGCACGTTGATGACAGCCGATTTTGTGCACGGGGCCGACTACGCTGCCTTGCGCGAAGCCGCACAAACATTTGACGGCCTGATGGTCGAGGGTGCCACGGTTGGTCGTGGCGACGGTGAAAAAGCCAAGAGTGAAAAAGTGGCCGATTTCCGCGCTGCCATGGTCTGGCTGCTCCAGCAGGCCGAAAACAGCACGTCTCGCCAGCGCTACAAAGGCTTGGGCGAGATGAACCCCGAGCAACTTTGGGAAACCACGATGGACCCGAACGTGCGCCGCCTGTTGCGGGTGCGCATCGAGGACGCCATCGAGGCCGACCGCGTGTTCACCATGCTCATGGGCGACGACGTGGAGCCGCGACGCGAGTTCATTGAAACCAATGCCCTGCGTGCGGCCAATATTGATGCCTGATGCCGGGCATCGGGGTTGACGCATCAGTCTGACCACGAAGTTGACAATCTGGAAACGGGCAGGGGATGCCGGGAAAATATGATCCGGCATTCCCAATAGGAGAGGTCCATGAAAACCACTGTGAACAAAGCCGTCTTCCCCGTTGCGGGGCTTGGCACCCGTTTTTTGCCCGCCACCAAGGCCCAGCCCAAGGAGATGCTGTGCGTGGTGGACAAGCCGCTCATCCAGTACGCCGTTGAAGAGGCCTATGCGGCGGGCATCCGTCACATGATTTTTGTCACCGGTCGCAACAAGCGGGCGATTGAAGACCATTTCGATACTGCCTACGAGCTCGAAACCGAACTGGAGCGCGCTGGCAAACAAGCCTTGCTGGACTTGGTTCGCTCGGTTCAACCTGACGACATGTTCTGCTCGTATGTGCGCCAACCCAAGGCCCTGGGCCTGGGTCATGCCGTTTTGTGTGCCGAGCACCTGGTGGGCAACGAGCCGTTTGCCGTGCTGCTGGCAGACGACCTGATGGTAGGCAAGCCCCCGGTGCTGGCGCAGATGGTGGACGTGCATGCCGAGCATGGCGGCTCAGTGCTGGCGGTGCAGGAAGTGCCGCTGGAAGACACCCGCAAATACGGCATCGTGGCCGGTGACCCGAGCCAGGGCCGTCTGACGCGCGTTCGTGCCATGGTGGAAAAGCCCCAACCCGCGAATGCCCCGTCGCGTTTGGCGGTGGCTGGGCGCTACATCCTTTCGCCCAGTGTGTTTGAGAAGATTCGCACCCAGCCGCGCGGTGTGGGTGGCGAAATCCAGCTCACAGACGGCATTGCCGCGCTGTTGAGCGAAGAGCCTGTGAACGCCTATGCTTACGATGGCAAGCGCTATGATTGTGGTAGCAAAGAGGGTTATCTTGAGGCCACGGTCGAGTTGGCGCTGCAACACCCCGAGGTGGGTGAGCGCTTTGCGAGCTACCTGAAACAGCACATCCCCGGTTGAAACAGTGTGTGTGCCCGAAAATGAGGCACATCCCGTAAAATCGCGCATCTCTCACTTGCCGACCCGGCGACACCTGCCCAAGAGGTGCGCCCGGTTGGCCTTGCTGTTTCAATCATGCTCTATCCCCAGGAATTCGATGTCATCGTGGTCGGTGGCGGTCACGCCGGAACCGAGGCCGCGCTGGCTGCTGCGCGCATGGGCCGCAAGACATTGCTGCTCACCCACAACATCGAGACCCTGGGTCAGATGAGCTGCAACCCCAGCATCGGCGGCATCGGCAAAGGGCATTTGGTCAAAGAGGTTGATGCGCTGGGTGGGGCCATGGCCGCCGCCACCGACGAGGGCGGCATCCAGTTCCGCATCCTCAACTCCAGCAAGGGGCCTGCCGTGCGGGCCACCCGTGCGCAGGCCGACCGCATCTTGTACAAGGCCGCCATCCGCCGCCGCCTGGAGAACCAGCCCAACCTCTGGCTGTTCCAGCAGGCGGTGGACGACCTGATGGTGGAGGGCGACAGGGTGGTGGGCGCGGTCACGCAAGTGGGCATCCAGTTCCGCAGCCGCACCGTTGTGCTCACGGCGGGCACCTTCCTCGACGGCAAGATTCACGTCGGCCTCAACAACTACCAGGCAGGCCGGGCAGGAGACCCGCCCGCCGTGAGCCTGTCTGCCCGCCTCAAGGAGTTGAAGCTGCCGCAAGGTCGCCTCAAGACCGGCACGCCGCCGCGCATCGATGGCCGCAGCATCGACTTTTCCAAACTCACTGAGCAGCCGGGTGATGGCATGGGCCTGCTCGGTTTGCCCGAGCCCGGTGGCCTGCTGCCTTCGCAAGCCGCCAGCGCCGCGGTGCCGGTTTTCAGCTTCATGGGCCGGGTGGAGCAGCACCCCCACCAGTTGCCTTGCTGGATCACGCACACCAACGAGCGAACGCACGAGATCATCCGCAGCGGTTTTGACCGCAGCCCCATGTTCACCGGCAAGATCGAAGGGGTGGGGCCGCGCTACTGCCCGAGTGTGGAAGACAAGATCAACCGCTTTGCCGACAAGGAAAGCCACCAGATTTTTCTGGAACCCGAGGGCCTGACCACGCACGAGTTCTATCCCAACGGCATTTCGACCAGCCTGCCGTTTGACATCCAGTACGCGCTGGTGCGCAGCATGGCCGGGCTGGAGAACGCCCACATCCTGCGCCCCGGCTACGCCATCGAGTACGACTACTTTGACCCTCGCGAGCTGAGCGCCAGCTTTGAGACCAAGGCGATCAAGGGCTTGTTCTTCGCGGGCCAGATCAACGGCACGACCGGCTACGAAGAGGCCGCGGCCCAGGGCCTGTTCGCTGGT
>JBJOKU010000190.1:0-3837 GCA_046045925.1 Pseudomonadota bacterium | reverse complement strand
ATCAAGGGCACGAACGCCGTTTTCGTCAGCGCCGAGGCTGGGGCCATTGTGGGCAACTACAACGCCAGCACCGCACAGGTGCGCTCAGCCGTGGTGGGCCTGATTGCGCGCGACGGCGTGTCTGCCAAGGTGGATGCCGGTGTGCTCTTTGCCCGCAGCGAAGGTGGCCTTGGTGCCGCCGGTTCGCAAGATGTCAGCATCCGCAACACCCATGCCGACTGGATGCTGGCCACCGCGGCCAGTGCGGGCGGCGATGTCACTGTCGTGGGCAGCGGGCGCATGCGCGTGCAGGGCGAGTTTCCCTTCGCCGGGGCCGATCAGGGCAAGCCCCTGGGCGTTGAGGGCAACAACGTCACGCTGGCAGCAGACGGCGGCATTGATGTTCACCGCTCGGTCATTGCCCGCAGCGGTGACTTGCTACTGGATGCACGCACCAGCAACTTGCTGATCGCGCCCAAGGCCACCGACTTGTCCACCCAGCCTGTGCCACAGATTCACATCGGCGGTGTCAATGTGGAGCTGATCGGCAAGAACATCAACATCACCGAGACCCCCACCACCCTGGCCACGCCTTTCTCGTTCAGCGCCAGCAATCCCAATAGCACCAGCTCACCCGCCTACCCGGCGCTTGCGGGCTCCATCGCCACCGATCCTGGCACGGTCAAGATCGGGGCCGTGTCCACCTTGAGCCTGGTCGCCGACGGCGCAGTTGATGTGAGCGCCCGCAATGCCTTGCAGGCAGGCAACATGGTCTCGGTGGAAGCCAACGGTGGCAGCATCAACGGCAGCAATACCGGTACCGCCCCCCAGATCAAGGCCACCATGGTCGCCCTGTCTGCCAGAGATGCCATCACGGCACAAATTGACGCTTCACGCCTGCTCGCCGCCAGCGAGGGGGGAACAGGGGCCACCGGCACGCAGGAAGTCAACATCAGCAATGCGCGTGCAGACTGGACACTGGATGCCGCCTACAGTGCAGGGGGCAACGTGAACATCACCGGTGCCGGACGCATTCGCGTCGCTGGTGAGTCGCCCTTCGCCACCACTGACCTTGGCGCCCCTCTGGGTGTCTCTGGCAAAGCTGTCTTGATCGCTGCGGCCAACGGGCTTGATGTTCACCGTTCCGTGATCGCGCGTGACGGCAACCTGGAGCTGCATGCGGGCTCTGGCGATCTTCTGATTGCGCCCAAAACAACCCTGTTCGGCGAGCAATCCACGCCCCAGGTGCACCTGGGTGGACACAACGTGGATCTCGAGGGCCGCAATGTGGTGATCAGCGGTGCCCCGGTTACCAGCAGCACCCCCACGGGAACCACCTACACCTATGGCAGCAGCTCTGCGATGGCCTACCCGCAACTGGGGGGCAGCATTGCCTCCGAGCCCGGCGCGGTGAAGGTCGGGGCCACGAACGCCTTGTCCATTACCGCCAGCTCGGGCGGCATCTTCCTGCACGCAGGCGACAACACCCCCGTTGCCAGCATGCATGATGTGGTTGCCCCTGCGGGCAGCGCCGTCCGTCTGGTCGCTCCCAGTGTCAATCTGAATGGCCAGAGCCTCGATGTCATCGGCGGGGCCGCAGACGATGCCTACGCTTCAATCCAGTACAGCGTCTCCATGAATCTGGCCGTCAGCGGCGGCGGCTCGGCCATCACCTTCACACCGGGAACAGGCAGCAATGCCGATGCCGTGGCGTTCAGCACCGCTTCAACATCCACCTTGAATACGGGCGGCACAGCCAACATGGCGGCTTGCACCACCTGCCCGCCAACCTGGTACCAGGGTGAGAACCCGCTCAACGACACCACGACTCACCAGGGCCTTGGCGTGAGCACGGTGGCCCGCGCCCCCGCACTCACCACGCAGGAGCAGGTTGCCGCAGACACCACCAGCAAGAGCAATGTGTCGGAGCAAAGCTCCATCACGGAAACACTGGTCAACCTCACCAGCGACAACCAGACCACCACCACCACGTCCAGCACGGATGAGCGCAAGGAAAAGGCCAAGGAGTCGGTGATCGTGGTTGCCGAGGGCAATGTCTGCACCTGATGAAACCGTTCATGCCCGGACTTTTACAATCCGGGCATGAACTTCATCGACAAACTCCGGGCCTGCGAATCCCGCAACAACTCCCTTTTGTGCGTGGGTCTCGACCCCGAGCCGGGCAAGTTCCCCGCCCATTGGCAGGGCCAGCCGGAGCGGATTTTCGATTTCTGTGCCGCCATCGTCGATGCCACGGCTGACCTGGTGAGCAGCTACAAGCCGCAGATCGCGTATTTCGCAGCCCACGGGGCCGAGGCGCAACTCGAAAAACTCATTGCCCACATCCGCAAGGTGGCGCCGCAGGTGCCGGTCATCCTGGATGCCAAGCGCGGTGACATCGGCTCCACCGCCGAGCAGTATGCCCGTGAGGCTTTTGTGCGCTACGGGGCCGACGCGGTGACGCTCTCGCCCTTCATGGGCCGCGACACCATCGAGCCTTATCTGGATTACGCCGACAAGGGCGTGTTCTTGCTCTGCCGCACCTCCAACCCCGGCGGCAACGACTTCCAGAACCAGCGCCTGGCCGATGTGCCGGGCCAGCCGCGCCTGTACGAGCACATTGCGCACTTGGCACAGACCGAGTGGAACCGCAACGGCCAGCTCGGCTTGGTGGTGGGCGCCACCTTCCCCGCTGAAATCGCCCGCGTGCGCGAGCTGGCCCCCAGCCTGCCGCTGCTCATTCCGGGGGTGGGCGCACAGGGCGGCGATGCGGTCGCCACCGTGCGCAAGGGCCTCACCGCAACCGGCACCATTGCCGTCAACTCATCGCGCGCCGTGCTATATGCCAGCAAAGGCCCCGATTTCGCCGAGGCCGCTCGCAAGGTAGCGCAGCAAACCCGCGACCAGCTCAACGCGGCTCGCGCCTGAACCCACTCAAGGCCAGGTCACATCCTGGTCAGGCCCAGCCACAGCAAAAAGCCCGCACAAAGCGGGCTTTTTGCTGGCTTGGCAGACACCTCAGGGGCGGCAGCCGACTTGACCCTTCTTGGCATTCTCGAAGTAGCCGGTGTCTCCGCCGCATTCGAGTTTCTTCTCGGGCAGCTTGGTGCCTGCCTTGGCGGTGCAGGTAAATGCGCCCGTTTTCTTGTTCACCGACTTGGCATCGAGCTTCCAGCCCTCGGGGCAGTGGCTGGCCGCAGCGCTGGCAGCGGCGGGCTTGGGGGCGGCAGCAGCACCGGCAGCAGGCTTGCTGTCGGCAATCGTCACCTTGGCCCTTGAGTTGGCACCGGCGCACTTCAGGTGGGAGGTCACTTTCTTGCCCTCGGCCATGAGGTCATAAGCGCCGGGCTTGCTGTAAGTGTGCTGGAGAACCAGCGGGACCTGTTTGGCGTCAACGACCTTGACATCCTGTGTCTGGCCATCGCCCCAGTAGAAACGAAGGCCGCAATTGGGCGAATCCGCGTCATTGAAGCTCACGGTTGCCGTGACAACCTGTCCCGCCTGAGTGGTGCTCAGGCCCGAAATTGTCTGGGCGCTTGCGTATCCCGCAGCGGCCATCATGATGCCTACCAGCAATTTGTTCATGTTTGCTCCTGTTTGTCTTGAAGGTTGAATGACCGGAGGAACTCTAGCCGCTTTTCGCGGGCTTGTGTACCGCCAATCGCAACATCAGCGCATCCAGCAGCAAGGCGGCCACATCAATGCCAGATTGTTCACTGATTTCCTGGAAGCAGGTCGGGCTGGTTACGTTGATTTCGGTGAGCCGGTCGCCAATGATGTCCAGGCCCACAAGCAGAAGGCCACGGGCGGCCAGCACGGGGCCAATGGCTGAGGCAATTTCGCGGTCACGCGCGGTGA
>JBJOKU010000189.1:0-3854 GCA_046045925.1 Pseudomonadota bacterium | reverse complement strand
GCAGGCCCAGGAAATTGCTGCTGAAAATGACCTCTCAGTCAAGCAATTGGCTCTGAGTACGATTGCAGGCTTGCCCTCCATCACACCCAAGCCGCTCATGGGCTCGGCCCAACTGGCCACACCCCAGCCAAACGACATGCATTCATGGGTAAACATCGCTCTCGAAAACCACCCGGGCATCCTGCTGGCGCAGATGACACTTGATACAGCCAGACTCGAAGTGGAGAAGGCGGCCGCGGGCCACAAACCCACGCTTGACCTGACCCTGAGCTACGGCCCGGTCCGCAACATTGGAGGCACAGGATCAAGCGCCTTGCCGACAGACACCCGCTACAGCGCAGGCTCGGTGGGCCTGAACTTCAACTTGCCGCTCTATGCAGGTGGCGCGACGCAAGGGCGCGTGCGGGAAACCATGGCACTTGAAGACCAGGCCCGCGCCGCGCTTGAAGCGGCAAGGAGGAGCGCCACCCAGGCCACCCGCGCGGCCTTCCTCGGTGTGCAATCTGGCAAATCCCAGATCAAGGCACTAGAGGCGGCCGAGGCTTCGAGCAAGAGCGCACTTGAAGCCAACACGCTGGGCTACCAGGTTGGGGTTCGCATCAACATTGATGTCCTGAATGCCCAAAGTCAACTGTTCCAAACCCGCCGCGACTTGGCAAAGGCGCGCTACGACCTGTTGATTTCCAGTCTCAAGCTCAAGCAGGCTGCCGGCATCCTCAAGCCAGAAGACATTGACACAGTCAACCAGTTGATCGCCAAATGAAAAAGGGCGGCATCGCCGCCCTGGCTGAACAAGATCAACCCGTCCCAGAGGCCCGCTCAGTCAAGCTTGAGCTTCTGCTGATCCACAACTCTCTTGTACACCTCGTACTCCGCCTTGATTTGCGCGGCGAACTGCTCGGGAGAATTGGCAACAATCAGCGAACCCGTATCTTCAATGCGCTTGCGAACGGCAGGATCGGTCAGGGCCTTGGCCACCCCGGCATTGATCTTGTCCACCACGTCGCGGGGCATCCCTTTGGGCCCGTAAATGCCGTAGTAAGCCATGCGATTCACGGGCTCAAGTCCAACCTCCTTGAAGGTTGGCACATTGGGCAGCACTGACAAGCGCGAGGGTGCCGCCACGATCACGGGCACGAGCTGCCCCGTCTTGATAAAGGGCAACGCCGATGGAAGATTGTCGAAAATCAGCGGCACTTGTCCCGCCACCGTGTCATTGAGCGCGGGCCCGGCTCCCCGGTACGGAATGTGTGTGATGAAAGTTCCAGACAGATTCTTGAACAACTCAGTCTGCAAGTGGCCAATGCCACCCGTGCCTGACGAAGCATACGAGTATTTGCCGGGTGACTTCTTCACCACCTCGATGAATGTCTTGTAGTCTTTTGCCGGGAAACTCGGATGCACGGCAATCACATTGGGGGTCGCGGCAATGTTGATGATGGGCGTGAAATCGGTCAGGCTGTTATAGGGAATGCGAGGATTGATGGCCGGATTTGCTGCGGTGGTGGAAACAGTGGCCATGCCCAGCGAATACCCATCAGGTGAAGATTTCGCGGTTTCATTCGCACCGACAACACCGCCTCCTCCGGCCTTGTTGATGACCACAACCGGCTGTCCGAGCGCCTTCCCCAAGGGGTCGGCAATCGCGCGTGCCACGATGTCAGTTGTGCCCCCAGGGGCAAAAGGCACCACCAACTGGATGGGCTTGACCGGGTAGGCCTGGGCCATCGCGCCAGCAGAACCCAGCATCAGTGCCGTGGCAATGATGCTCATTGACCAGTCGCGTCTTGTCTTCATAACCATCTTTATCTCCTCTATCAAATTACGTGACTACAAACCGAGCAACTGCTTGCGAAGGGGCACGTCAGCGACATGCTGGCCGATGAAGATTTCGAGCAACTTGGCGTAGAAATCTTCGCCGGTGATGGCTGCCGACCTGGAGTGTCCGTTCACCGATACCAGCAACCCCGTACCGGGAACAAAGTCCATGTTGACCACATCACCCTTCTTGACCGATACAAAAGTATCAATCACCTTTTCAAACTCATGCATGCGCGACTCCAGCTTCGCCAACTCATCCGCAGAAGAGTTGGCCGTCATGCCGCGAATCAGCGCCTTGTTGAAGTCTTTGCTGGTTGCATCAAACAGCATCACCATCTGCAAGCGCTTCGCGCCCCGCATTTGCACAATCTCGTCCTTGGTGTGCGACTTTCTCGGCAGATACAGGCTCGCCACATAGAACTTGAGAAAGTAGGCTGTCCGCGCACCCGCACCATTGAGCACCAGATCAGAGTCGCCCACCTTCACCATATCTTGCAAGCGAATTCCAGCAACATCCTTGGCGATTGCAGGAACCGCCAAGTGCAGGCACAGGATTAGCACCGATGCACGCAAACCAGCGCAAAGCCTCACTATTTCCAAAAACACTGCATTCATCTTAATGTTCTCCTGGCAGTCTGCAATGTGGTTATCCACTACAGGCAAACCCTTGTCCGTGGATATCCTACTGTGCATGAACACCTTCGAGTTGTTGTTCCCCGATTTCTCGCTCATCCTGTGCGGCTACCTCGTGTGCCGCTATACCGCACTCAACCGCACGGTATGGGAGCAGGTTGAAAGTCTGGTGTACTTTTTTCTCTTTCCTGTATTGTTGTTTCACTCCATAGTGAAGTCGCCGCTCGACCTGGGCGCAGCCTCATCCCTGATCACGGCGGCGCTGCTCATGACGGCCAGCGGTGTCGCACTGAGCTACAGCCTCGAATTTCTGCCCGGTATCAATCGCTCGCACCATGCCGCATCTGCTCAAGTGGCATTCAGGTTCAATTCGTTCATTGCACTGGCGATTGCCGAACGGGTCACAGGGCGCGAGGGGCTGTTGCTCGTGGCCTTGATGATCGGCCTGTGCGTTCCTCTCTGCAACATCGGCGCCGTGTGGCCCATGGCGCGGCACTCCAACCGGGGGTTTCTGGGCGAACTCATCCGCAACCCGCTCATTCTGGCCACGGCGGGCGGGCTGATTGCGAACATCGCCGGATTCCGCATGCCCATCTGGCTGGAGCCTTCCGTCACGCGCATTGGCGCTGCCTCGCTGGCATTGGGCCTCATGGCCGCCGGGGCTGGCATGCAGTTGGGCCAGCTCGCCAACGCCAAGTTGCTGGGCGTGGGGGTGCTGGGCATTCGCCACCTGCTCATGCCACTGATTGCATTTGCCTTGTGCAAGCTGATGAAACTCGATGCCCTGCAAAGCTCGGTGCTGCTGAGTTTTTCTGCGCTGCCCACTGCCTCCAGCGCCTACGTGCTGGCCGCACGCATGGGATACAACGGCCCGCTGGTGGCGGGCCTCGTCACGGCCTCCACCTTGCTGGCCATGCTCAGTCTGCCCTTGGCCTTGCAGGTGCTCAGGCCTCTGCTTTGAGGCCCTGCGCGAGCGCCCAGCTCACATGCTCGCGCAGCACTTCGCTGGGGTGATCTGCCAGCGCCTTTAACGCAGCGCGCAAAGCGGGATCGTCATTCACTGCCAAGGCGTTACCCGCCGCCACGCTCACGTTGCGCAGCCAGCGCAAGTGACCGATGCGGCGAATGGGCGTGCCTTCGGTGCGACGCAGAAAGTCTTCTTCGCTCCAACACAAGAGTGTGGCCAAAGGTTGTTCGTTCAATCCGGGCCGCTCGTCGAAGTCGGCGAGCACGCTGCGCTGGGAAAACTTGTTCCAGGGGCAGGCGAGTTGGCAATCGTCGCAGCCATAGATGCGGTTGCCCATGAGCGGGCGCAGGGCTTCGTCAATCACGCCGTCGTGTTCAATGGTGAGGTAGGAGATGCAACGCCGCGCGTCCACGCGCTGCGGCCCCGTGATGGC
>JBJOKU010000188.1:0-3871 GCA_046045925.1 Pseudomonadota bacterium | reverse complement strand
ATCAACACTTGACCATCTGATTGGGCAACTTCAATCCAGCTGTCAGCCCGCGCCTCGAATGACACAAGGTCTTTCACAAACTTTCCAGCCTGCGGCTCTGCCGAGTGGCCCGTGGTTGTCTTGCCTGCCACTTGATTGACCTGCGAGTCAAGGCCAGATGCTTGCGAAGCCGTGGGCACAGCCGCCTGAACTTGACTGGCCGGCGCTTGAGGCTCCAACACGGCCTGGCTGGCAGAGTCAGCCGCAGGCAACACCGCACTGGCTGCTACAAGGGAAGGCTGCACCTGCTCTGTCGTCATACCGGGAGACTTGCTGGCAGATGATGGCTTCAACCAGTTTTGGGGCAAATTGAACAACACGACGGCAGACAGAACCAAGCCACCAACAATCAAAATGGTTTGCTTGTGCTGCTCCCAGAGCACCCCTGTCGTCATCATGTCGGATGGTTTGCGAAACGGGGCATTGATTCCCTCGCTGGTTCTCGCTAAATCCGAAGACTGTGCACTCGGCAACAAGGCCAGGATTGGGGCATTGTCAACCTTGAGTGTTCTGCATACGCTGGAAGCCAAAGCCCTGACGAATGTCAGGCCTGGGAGTTGATCGTGGGCATCTGATTCGAGCAATTCCAGTTTTCGTTCTGGCACTTTGAGCAAAGATGCCAACTCGGCCAGACTGATGCCCGCCTGCTCACGGAGTGAGCGCAGTTGTTCGCCTGCGGTGCATGACTTGACAACCTGTTCCGGTTCAACCCGATCGACAGACGCAAGCGCATCCAGATTAGCCGGGTTTGTTGTCGACTCGTCTACCGATGACGCAGTTTCCGTGGCATGCATTTCGGCCACAGAAGAGAGCGAAACGGCATCCGAAGCCTGTGCAGACTGCTCGGAGGCCGCTGGTGGTTTTTCTTGTTCAGTCATCAAACTGACCCCGTTCGTATTTACGCGCCTCCACTGAACCGGCGTGCTTTCTCTGCAAACGGTCCGCCAGTGAGCGATATGCCTCACGATTGCCCAGTTTTCTTTCTGTCTTTACGCCTAACCACAGGGTTTGAGCATTCACATATTCAGAAGCGTTTAGCCGGGCAAGGTAGAACTGCGCTTTGACAAAATCGTGCCGCTGGAAGTGAATCAGCGCCAAGTTGTATCCCGCTACAGGATTGCTCGCATCGAGCTCGTAAGACTTCCCAAAACTCCGCTCCGCATCAGCATGACGACCATCTGCCTGCTGGCACATGGCCATGGAGAGATAAGTCTTGCTTGAATCGGTGTAGTTTTTGGCCCTCAATGCCTGCTCAAACAGCGGATACGCTTGCGCATAACGCCTCAGTGTGCAGTTGAGCCAGGCTGCGTTGTGAAGCACTGAGCCATCGCCAGGGGCAAGGGTCATGGCGCGTTTGAAACTGTCTTCGGCCAAGGCCGCTTCTCCCAGTTTCATGTAGATCAGTCCGCGCAGGTTGTATGAATCGCCCCACATGGGGTCTATCAGGATAGCCTGCTTGATTTCATCCAACGCAATGGTCGTTCTGTCTTGCTGGAAGTATCCGATTGCCAACTCAAACCGTATCCGGGCTCGTCTGCGGGTTTCGGTTTCATCTGATGCGGTCTCTATATCCTGGCCTGCCTCGGTATTCCCGGAATTGGAAGCACAGCCCACCGAGAAAAGACAGGCACCTGACAGCAGGAGCAGCAGGCTATAGCGACGGAAGACTTCAAATCTGGGCATTGTTCATCCTCTAGGAAAGGACAGGAGTAATCGTAATGCGTTTGGCCATCCGCTCCTGGACTTGTGTTCTGTCTTGAACTTCGCCAGCCAATTGGCCGCAGGCCGCGTCGATGTCGTCCCCCCGGGTTTTGCGCACAGTGACCACCAAACCGGCATCAGCAAGGATTTTGGCAAAGCTTTTGACGGTTGGGGCTGCTGATCGCAGCAAACCCGATTGCGGGAACGGATTGAAGGGAATCAAGTTGAATTTGCACGACACCCCGCGGCCCGCATGATGCCGCACCAGTTCAATCAACTGCTGTGCATGTTCGGGTTGATCGTTCACCCCACTGAGCATGCAGTACTCAAAAGTGATGAAGTCACGCGGCGCATACGCCAGATAACGGTTGCAGGCATCGAGCAACTCGGCAATGGGGTACTTGCGGTTGATCGGGACGAGTTCGTCTCGCAGCGCATCGTTGGGTGCGTGCAACGACACGGCCAATGCCACTGGACAATCTTGCGAAAGACGGTCCATCATAGGCACCACGCCCGAGGTGGAGACAGTGACGCGGCGGCGCGAGAGACCGTAGCCGTGGTCACTCAGCATGGTTTGCAGGGCCGGGATGAGCGCCGTGTAGTTTTGCAGCGGCTCGCCCATGCCCATCATCACCACGTTGGAGATGACGCGCTCGCCCGTGCCCAGCTTCTTGCGCATGAAATGCTCGGCAAACCAGAGTTGGGCAATGATTTCGCCCGTGGTGAGGTTGCGCGAAAAACCCTGATGCCCGGTAGAGCAAAAACGGCAGCCCACGGCACAGCCGGCTTGCGATGAAACACACAGCGTGGCGCGGTCGTCTTCGGGAATGAAAACCGCCTCCACCGCATTGCCTTGCCCCACATCGAACAGCCACTTGATCGTGCCGTCGGCCGACTCCTGCGTGCTGATGACGCTGAGTCCCTGGATGTGTGCGGTAGTGGAAAGTTTGGTGCGCAGCGATTTGGCCAGATCGGTCATCTGTTCGAAATCGGAGGCGCCCTTTTGATGAATCCAGCGAAAAAGCTGGGTGGCGCGGAAACGCTTTTCACCCAGCTTGTCGCAAAAAGCGGCCAGACCTTCGAGATCGAAATCAAGCAGGTTGGCGCTCATGGGGCTAAACCCGGACGCCCGGCTTAGCGGGAGTAAACGTTCATGCCGGGGAAGAAGAAGCCCACTTCCACAGCAGCGGTTTCAGGGGCATCAGAGCCGTGCACGGCGTTTGCATCGATGCTCTCGGCGAAATCGGCGCGGATGGTGCCTTTGTCGGCCTTCTTGGGATCGGTAGCGCCCATCAGCTCACGGTTCTTGAGGATGGCGTTTTCGCCTTCCAGCACCTGGATCATCACGGGGCCGGAGATCATGAAGTCCACCAGGTCCTTGAAGAAGGGGCGGGCTTTGTGCACGGCATAGAACTGCTCGGCTTCGCCACGGGAGAGGTGCACCAGCTTGGCAGCGGCGATCTTCAGGCCGGCGCCTTCAAAACGGGCGTAGATCTGGCCGATCACATTCTTGGCCACTGCGTCGGGTTTGATGATGGAGAGGGTGCGTTCAATCGCCATGATTTTTCCTTGAATAGTCTGGGATAAGTTGATGATTTTGGAAGAAATTTTTCTCTTGGCCGCAGTTTGCAGGCTAGCCCGCTATTGTAGCCGTTTGACGTGTCAGCGCCGGGGCTTCCCGCTTCGTTTACCCCTGCCCTGCCCCTGGTTGTTGCGCTGCTTCATGAAGCTGTCCGCGCCAATGTAGCCAAAGCTGGTCTTCATGGGATCAACGTTTTTGGGCATGGCATCCAAGCCATCGCCGTGGTCGCCATCGTGGCCTTGGCCGCGCCCACCCCCGGGCGGCAGGCCCATGGTCTTGCGACGCCCCTTGTTGAAGGTGCCCATGTGATCGGCGTTGGCCGGTGGCTGCTCGTCAAGCGGATCGTAGGGTTCGTCTTGGTCGTCCGCATAGCGGGCTTGTTGATGGCTGTCATCTGGCTGGCCTGGCTGGGCTTCAAAACCT
This sequence comes from Pseudomonadota bacterium, assembly GCA_046045925.1. Classification (GTDB taxonomy): domain Bacteria; phylum Pseudomonadota; class Gammaproteobacteria; order Burkholderiales; family Burkholderiaceae_C; genus JBJOKU01. Next base: position 126 of record JBJOKU010000188.1, on the reverse strand, counting down.
CGCTTGTTGTTGCGACGAAGCCCGAATTTGCTGCGCAGGCCTCGTTGCCCAGGGCCTTGGCCGCCTTGAACGGGTTGGTCGAAGCTGAACGCCTCTTCGTCACCACCGGCAGCCTGGGTGAGCAAG
>JBJOKU010000187.1:0-3913 GCA_046045925.1 Pseudomonadota bacterium | reverse complement strand
CCATACCCACCTGGATGCGGCGCGCAAATTCGCGGGCCACGTTGCCGTCGCGGGTGAAGCAGCTCACACCGTTGCCAAACTCGTGGGCGTTGATGAGGTCCACCGCTTCGGCAAAGTCTTTCACGCGCACGCACGAGAGCACGGGGCCGAAAATTTCTTCCTTGTAGATGCGCATGGACGGCTGCACATGGTCGAACAGCGAGCCGCCGAGCCAGAAGCCTTGTGCGCAACCTTCGCCTGCTTGTGCGCCGTTGAAGCCACGCCCATCAACCAGCAGCTTCGCGCCTTCATTCACGCCGGTGTCGATGTAACCGGTGATGCGATCAAGTGCGGCGCGGGTGACGATGGGGCCCATTTCGGCCGCGAGGTTGGTGCCGTTGAGCACCTTGAGTGTTTGGGTGCGCTCGACCAGCTTGCTCATGATGCGCTCGCCGGTGTCACCCACCAGCACCGCCACCGAGATGGCCATGCAGCGTTCGCCAGCCGAGCCAAAGGCCGAGCCGATGAGGGCATCGACGGCCTGATCCATGTCGGCATCGGGCATCACCACCATGTGGTTTTTCGCGCCGCCCAGCGCCTGCACGCGCTTGCCGTGGTGGGCGCCGGTTTCGTAGATGGTGTTGGCAATCGGTGTGGAGCCGACAAAGCTCACCGCCTTCACGTCGGGGTGGACGAGCAGCGCATCCACCGCCTCCTTGTCGCCCTGCACCACGTTGAACACGCCCTTGGGCAGGCCCGCTTTTTGAAGCAGCTCGGCCATGAAGAGCGTGGCGCTGGGGTCGATCGGGCTGGGCTTCAACACAAAGGTGTTGCCTGTGGCAATCGCCAGCGGAAACATCCAGCAGGGCACCATGCAAGGGAAGTTGAACGGCGTGATGCCGGCCACCACGCCCAAGGGCTGGCGCATCGTCCAGTTGTCGATACCGGTGGAGACTTGCTCGGTGTAGTCGCCCTTGAGCAGTTGCGGCACGCCGCAGGCGAACTCCACGATCTCGATGCCACGTGTGACCTCACCCTGCGCGTCGGTGAACACCTTGCCGTGCTCGCTGGTGATGATGCGGGCCAGGTCGTCCTTGTGTGCATTGAGCAGTTCGAGGAACTTGAACATGATGCGCGCACGGCGCAGCGGCGGTGTGTCGGCCCACGCAGGAAAGGCAGCTTGCGCGGCGGCCACGGCGGCGTTGACATCTTGCGCGTTGGCCAGGGCCACTTGCCCCGTGACGGCCCCTGTGGCGGGGTTTGTGACGGATTGGCTGCGGCCTGATGTGCCTGCAAAAGGCTGGCCATTGACGACGTGGGCGATGGAGGTGGGGGTGTGGGCGGTGCTCATGGCGGGATTTTGCAGTCTAATCAGACGCATGGCCCAACGGGGCTGTCACCCTCCTGTCATCACCGGACAACCCACACCATGCTCTACAAATTCAAATCCAAAGCGGCAGGCGATCTCATCATGCTTGAAGCCACGGGCCGCAAAGTCTTGCAGGCCATGGGCAAGGAGCCGGGAGCCAAGGGCATCATCGAGGTGGCGCAGATGGCCGCCGCCATTGACGCACTCAAGGCCGCCATTGCGCAGGAAGAAGCCGATCTCAAGGCAGCCCAAGAAGCTGCTCTCGCCAAGGGCGAAGTACCGCCCAAGGCCCCAGAACTGAACCTGCGCCAGAAGGCCTGGCCATTCATCGAGATGCTGCAACGCTGCCTGAAAGAAGAGCAACCCATCGTCTGGGGCGTGTGAGCGTGAACACCTCAACCCAATCGCCAGACGCGGCACTGGTGTCGTGGAGTGGCGGCAAGGATTCGTGCCTTGCCCTGTGGCGTGCGCAGCAGCAAGGCGTGAAGGTGCGCCGCTTGTTGTCGGCGCTGGATGAAACCGGGCAGCGTGCCCGCTCGCATGGCGTGTCGCCCGCGCTGCTGCGCTCGCAAGCGCAAGCGCTGGGGCTGGAGTCGCAGTTCATCGCGGCCACCTGGCACAACTACGAGGCGCAATTCGTCGAGGCCTTGCAGGAGGCGCGGGCCAGCGGCATCACGCAGGCCGTGTTTGGTGACATCGATCTGCAAGCCCACCGCGATTGGGAAGAGAAGGTTTGTGCCAACGCTGGCATCACGCCGCTTCTGCCACTCTGGCTGGGCCATCGGCTCGACCTCGTACATGAGTTCTGGGCCGCCGGATTCAAGGCCGTGGTGGTGTGTGTGGATGGGCGCTTTCTCGATGCGTCGTATGCCGGTCGCCTGTTCGACGAAGCCTTTGTGGCCAGCCTGCCCGAGGGGGTGGATGCCTGTGGCGAAAACGGCGAGTTCCACACCTTTGTGTACGACGGCCCCGGTTTCAAGCAGCCCGTGGCTTGGCACAGTACGGGTTCGCGCAGCTATACATCACCCGCCGAATTCGGCAGCGTGACTTACCACTTCGGCTTGATCGAAGCCATTTGACCCAAACCTGCCCGTGAGCGAAATCTCCACGCCCCAAGCTCGCCACCCCTACGAGCGCCTCACGCCCGATGTGGTCCTTGATGCGCTCGCCAGCGTGGGCCTGCATGGCGATGGCCGCCTGATGGCGCTGTCGTCCTACGAAAACCGCGTGTACCAAGTGCATCTGGAAGATGGCCGCGCCGTGGTGGCCAAGTTTTACAGGCCGGAGCGCTGGAGCGAGGCGCAAATTGCCGAGGAGCATGCTTTTGCGCACGAGCTGGTGCAAGCCGAGGTGCCGGTGGTGGCCCCGCTCGTGCTGGATGGCCGCACACTGCACCACCACGATGGATTTGCCTTTGCCGTGAGTCCGCGCCAGGGTGGCCGTCGCCCCGAGCTCGACGACCCTGAGGTGCTGGAGCGCATTGGCCGTTTTCTGGCCCGCATCCACAACGTGGGCGCTTCCAAACACTTCGAGCACCGCCCCGCACTCACCGTGCAAACCTTCGGACATGACAGCATCGATTGGTTGCTCAAGCACGAGGCCATTCCCCTGGATGCGCAGACCGCGTGGGAAAAGGTGGCCCGTGCTGCGGTGCAAGCTGCGCAGCAGGCATTTGATGCCTTGGCGCTGGACAGCATGGATGCCCCACACCCCTTGCGATTGCATGGCGATTGCCACCCCGGCAACATCTTGTGGACGCAAGACAGCGCCAGCGGCCCCGGCGGCCCGCACTTCGTGGATCTGGACGACGCCCGCACGGGCTTCGCCGTGCAGGATTTGTGGATGTTGCTCGGCCCCCGTGAAGAGCAGGGCAAGGCGCTCTACGCCCTGCTCGATGGCTATGAGCAGATGCGGCCTTTCAACCACCGCGAGTTGAGCCTGATCGAACCTTTGCGCACCTTGCGATTGATCCACTACAGCGCCTGGCTGGCGCAGCGATGGAGCGACCCCGCCTTTCGGCAGCACTTTCCGTGGTTCGGCAGCAGCGGCTGGTGGCAGCAGCAAACGCAGGTGCTGCGCGAGCAGATTGAGGCCATGACCGATGGGGCAGGCGAGGCGATGTGCTAAAACCCCGTCCCAGCAAAATTCAATTCAAAGCCATTCAAGACCATCATGAGCGAAACCACTCCCTCCGCACGCCCCGAACTGCCTGACCACCTGAGCATCGACCCGCGCAGCAAATTCCACGTGGCGGCTGTTTTTGAGCACGACATCGGCATCCGCTTCAATGGCAAGGAGCGTTTTGACGTGGAGGAATACTGCATCAGCGAAGGCTGGGTGCGCGTGCCCGCAGGCAAGACGCTGGATCGCAAAGGCCAGCCCCTGCTCATCAAGATCAAGGGCAAGGTTGAAGCGTTTTACCGATAAGCTCGTCCCATGATCAACTGGGGTTCACGTTCAAAATTTGGATCTGGCTCGCTGATACGCCCAGCGCCTTTGCCAGATCATTTGTGAAGTTGGTCTGAAACTCGTTGGCCTGGATGCCAGTGGTGGGTTGGTTGATGT
>JBJOKU010000186.1:0-3916 GCA_046045925.1 Pseudomonadota bacterium | reverse complement strand
TTTGGTGGCGGGTTTTCCAGGACGCCTTGCGGGCATGAATCCCGGAACAGGCAGCACACTGTGGGATGCCTTGTTTGCCAGCTCACGCGCGACAAACGATGTAGAGCGCTTGCTTGATGTCGTCGGACCCGTGAACCGACTGGGAAGTTCTGTTTGCGCACGTGCCTACCAAAACGCAGTCGGCTGCGTCAATGCTGCGACAGGGCAGTCTGTCTGGAGCAAACCCTCTGCTGGGTATTCCGGGCTGGGGGGTAACGAGCAAGCCGTTTTTGGTGCAGATGCAGAAAGTGTTGTCACGGCATACAGTCGTGACAAAGGCGAAAAGCTCTGGTCTAGTGACCGATTCCAATATCGCGACCTGACCGCACCGCTGGCCACAAGCAAAGGTCTTGTAGTCGGTGATGCCTTTGGTTATCTGCACTGGCTCGCGCTCTCTTCGGGACAGGCGACAGCCCGCTTGCAGGTTGACTCAAGCGCCGTAATCTACAGCCCGCTGGTTCTGGCAGATGGTCGCGTTCTTGCGATCACGCGCAGCGGAACGTTGGCTGCATTGACAGCCAACTAAGGGGATCGTCTTGAAGCCAGTACTGGCGCTTGTGGGTCGCCCCAACGTTGGCAAATCAACGCTGTTCAACCGGTTGACCAAGAGTCGCGATGCCATCGTTGCAGACTTCGCGGGCCTCACGCGTGACCGCCACTATGGCAACGGCAAGCTCGGGCGTCGTGAGTTCATCGTCATTGATACCGGGGGCTTTGAGCCCGATGCATCTGCCGGCATTTACAAGGAAATGGCCAAGTAGACACAGCAGGCCGTGGCTGAAGCCGATGTGGTCATATTTGTTGTCGATGCCCGTGGCGGCTTGAGTGCGCAGGATCATGACATTGCCAACTACCTGCGTCGTTTGCACAAGCCCGTCGTGCTGATTGCCAACAAGGCAGAAGGCATGAATGAAGGCCACCAACTGGTCGAATTCTATGAACTGGGCTTGGGGCCCGTGCTGCCGGTCTCTGCGGCGCACGGCCAAGGCGTGCGTTCCATGGCCGAGACGGCGTTGGATCAACTCAATCTGCCCGATGAGGATGAAGAAGCCCAAGCCGATCCCAGCGTCATCAAGCTGGCTGTGGCAGGTCGCCCGAACGTGGGCAAGTCAACCCTCATCAATACCTGGCTTGGCGAAGAGCGACTGGTGGCCTTTGACATGCCGGGCACCACGCGAGATGCCATTTCTGTGCCTTTCGAGCGCGAAGGCCAGAAGTTTGAACTCATTGACACCGCTGGTCTGCGACGAAAAGGCAAGGTGTTCGAGGCGATTGAAAAGTTTTCAGTGGTCAAAACACTGCAAGCCATTGAATCCTCGAACGTGGTGCTGCTATTGCTGGATGCCACCCAGGGCGTGACCGATCAGGATGCGCACATCGCCGGTTACGTGCTGGAGTCGGGCAGGGCCGTGGTGCTGGCTGTGAACAAATGGGATGCGGTGGATGACTACCAGCGCGAAATGCTGCAACGCTCAATCGAGACGCGCCTTGCCTTCCTGAAGTTTGCCAATTTGCACAATATTTCGGCAAAAAAACGCTTGGGACTTGGCCCATTGTGGAAATCCATTGCGCAAGCACACGCAGCGGCCAATTGCAAGATGAGCACACCCATGCTCACTCGTTTGCTGCTGGAAGCCGTGCAGTTCCAGTCACCCAAGCGGGCTGGCATGTTCCGTCCGAAGTTGCGCTACGCCCATCAGGGTGGAATGAATCCACCTGTCATCGTGGTGCATGGCAACTCATTGGAGCATGTAACCGATGCTTACAAGCGTTTTCTGGAAGGACGTTTCCGCAAGGCTTTTGAGTTGACGGGTACACCTTTGCGCGTTGAGATGAAAACTTCCCATAATCCCTACGCGGACAAGGATACGCAATAGTCCTGACACAGTTCGGCTGTAAAGCTGTGGTATCGTCAAACCTCCATAACTACTTCGGAACACGGAGAATATCGTGAGCAATAACAAAGGCCAACTTTTGCAGGACCCTTTCCTGAACCAGCTCCGTCGCGAGCACATCCCCGTCTCGATTTATCTCGTCAACGGCATCAAACTGCAAGGCCAGATTGAATCGTTTGATCAGTACGTCGTACTGCTTCGCAATACGGTCACCCAGATGGTTTACAAACATGCCATCTCCACGATCGTTCCTGGCCGCACCGTGAACTTCGCGGTCGCAGCAGACGGCGCTGACCAGTAATTTGTACGAGACTTCGGTCAAGAGTAGCCCGAAAGCCATCCTTGTAGGGGTGGATTTCGGGCTTCCGCATTTTGATGCCGGGTTGCAAGAGTTGGGACTCCTCGCTCAAACAGCCGGCATGGAACCCGTGGAGCGCCTCACCTGCAAACGAAAAGCGCCCGATGCCGCCTTGTTTGTGGGCTCAGGCAAGGCAGATGAAATCAAAATGCTCGCCACAGCGTGCGGGGCACAGGAAATCCTGTTCGACCAAGCCCTGAGCCCGGCGCAGCAGCGCAATCTGGAAGCCCACATCGGTCTCCCCGTGAACGACCGGACCTTGCTCATTCTTGAAATTTTTGCCCAACGTGCGCGAAGCCACGAGGGCAAGCTTCAGGTCGAACTCGCCCGTCTGCAATACCTGAGTACGCGCCTCAAGCGCCGCTGGAGCCATCTGGAGCGCCAGTCAGGCGGTATTGGCATGCGTGGAGGGCCTGGCGAGAAGCAAATTGAACTGGATCGCCGCATGATTGGTGATGCCATCAAGCGAACCAAAGAGCGTCTTGACAAGGTGCTCAAACAGCGCCACACGCAACGCCGCCAGCGAGAGCGACGCGATAGCTTCAATGTTTCGCTCGTTGGCTACACCAATGCTGGCAAATCCACATTGTTCAATGCCTTGGTGAAGGCCCAAGCGTATGCAGCCAACCAGCTCTTCGCCACATTGGATACCACCACCCGCCAGATGTATTTGCATGAGCTGGGTGGCAATGTGAGTCTGAGTGATACCGTTGGCTTCATTCGCGACTTGCCTCATGGTTTGGTGCAGGCTTTCCGCGCCACGTTGCAGGAGGCCGCCAATGCCGATGTCCTGTTGCATGTCGTTGATGCTTCGCATGACGACTTTCCCGAGCAGATATCGCAAGTGCAGAACGTTCTGGAAGAAATCGGTGCTGGGGACATTCCCCAAATACTGGTATTCAACAAGCTGGATGCCATTTCGCCAGATCGCCGCCCCCCTCAAAACCGTGACGTGTATGACCTCAATGGCCAGATTTGGCCGCGTGTCTTTGTCAGCGCCCATCAACTGCATAACCTCGATGTGCTGCGTGCCCTGATCGCACATCAGGCAGCAGTTCATTCCCAATCAAACGGTGAAGGGGCTGCTGCGGGCCAAGAGGTGTTACCAGACAATCCCTACATTTAGCCTGGCATTGAGAAATGCGGGCGCGTTGCAGGCACAATCACCCTCATCAACACACACATTTCTCCTTAAGATGAATCTTCATCCTGCAATCATTCCTTTGTCCAACTGGCTGCTCGGAAAAATCATGGGCCTCGGCAATGGCATCCGGGGCATGTTCAACCTCAATGATGGCAAGTGGGGGCGTAGCGATGCGGATTCCCGACCATCGGCCAGTAGCGATTCCCAGCCTGATAAACAAGGGGGAAATGACTCTGGTGACCAAGGCGGGGCGCAGCCACCCTCGCCGCCACAAAGCCCGCGCCCCCGTTCTCAAGGGCCACAAGGAGGCCCGCCTGACCTCGACGAACTTTGGCGTGATTTCAACAGCAAGCTTGGCGGACTGTTTGGCGGCAAGCCAGGCTCTGGCCCCGCGTGGGGCAAGGGCGGTGGTACTGGCGGAAACAACAACGAAGGTGGCGGCAATCATTCCGGAGGCGGCTTTCCCGGCATGAAAGGTGC
>JBJOKU010000185.1:0-3942 GCA_046045925.1 Pseudomonadota bacterium | reverse complement strand
ACGGGCATGTGGTACGGCAAAGCTCCGGGCGTGGATCGCAGCGGCGATGCCCTCAAGCATGCCAACTACACCGGCATCGGCAAGAACGGTGGCGTGCTCGCCATTGCGGGTGACGACCCGAGTTGCAAGTCGTCTTCGCTGTGCAGCCAATCCGAACCCATGCTCTTTCACGTGGGCATTCCATCGCTCTTTCCTGGCAATGTGCAGGAAATTCTGGATCTCGGTCTGCACGGCTACAACATGTCTCGCCTGTCGGGTGTTTGGGTGGGCATGAAGATTGTCACCAACATCGCCGACGGCAATGGCAGCGCCAACATCTCGCCCGATCGCCTGCAGTTCATCACGCCAGGGCTGGAGTTCAACGGCAAACCCTTCGCCCCGCAAATGAACCTGGGCATGAACGTGCGGGCCGAGGCGCTGGAGATGGAGCGCACGCTCTACAACGAGCGCCTGAAGATGGTGCGCGAGTACGCCCGTGTCAACAACCTGAACAACGTCGTCTTCCCCAACCGCGATGCCTGGCTGGGCATCATCACGGCAGGCAAGACCTACCACGACCTGATGCAGGCCTTCACCGAGATGGGTCTGGACGAAGAGTCGCTGCGCCGCTATGGCATCCGCATCCTGAAGATGGGCATGCTCTTCCCCATGGAGCCCACCATCGTGCGCGAATTTGCGCAAGGGCTGGAAGAGATTTTTGTCATAGAGGAAAAGCGCCCCTTCCTCGAAATGTTTGCCAAGAACGTGCTCTACGGCATGGCGAATGCGCCGCGCATTGTGGGCAAGCACGACGAAGAAGAAAACGAACTGCTGCCGCACTACGGTGAGTTCGAGTCTGACGTGATCGCCAAGGCCTTGCTCAAGCGCCTGGGCCGCAAGGCCAGGGTCGAGTCGGCAGAAGACTGGATTGCCCGCCTGTCCGAAATCGGTCAGCGCAGCAAGCTGCCCACGGCTGCGCGCACTGCCTGGTTTTGCTCGGGCTGTCCACATGCCAGCTCGACCAATGCGCCCGAAGGCAGCGTTGTCTCTGCCGGTATCGGCTGCCACACCATGGCCATGTGGATGAACCGCAATGTGGTGATGGGCACGCACATGGGCGCGGAGGGCGCACAGTGGATTGGCATGGCCCCTTTCACCGAGACCGGCCACATCTTCCAGAACATGGGAGACGGCACCTATTTCCACTCGGGGAATCTGGCCATCAAGTACTGCGCCAGCACCGATGTGAACATCACCTTCAAGCTGCTCTACAACGCCCATACCTCCATGACCGGAGGTCAGGAAGTTCAGGGCAGCCACCCCGTGGCCAACGTGGTGGCCGACTTGCTGGCCAATGGCGTGAAGAAAGTCATCGTCACTACCAATGAACCCGAGCGCTACCAGGGCGTGACGCTCGCGGGGGGCACCGAGGTGTGGCACCGCGACCGCCTGATGGAAGCGCAAAACCTGCTTGCTGCCATCAAGGGCACCACCGTGCTCATCCACGACCAGGAGTGCGCCGCAGAACTGCGCCGCATGCGCAGCCGGGGCAAGGCCGAGGAGCCGGTGCAGCAGGTTGTCATCAACGAGCGCGTGTGCGAAGGTTGTGGCGACTGCGGCGAAAAATCCAACTGCATGAGCGTGGAGCCGGTGCAAACCGAGTTTGGCCGCAAGACCCGCATTCATGCGCCCTCGTGCAACAAGGATTTTTCCTGCGTCAAAGGTTTCTGCCCCTCCTTCATCACGGTCACGCCTGACAATCAGGGAGAGGCCAAACCCAAGAAGAAAAAAGGCCGCCTGCCCGCACTCAACCGCGAGTTGCCCGAGCCGCAGCGCCTCTTTGATGGCGACTTCGGCATCCATGTCATGGGCATCGGTGGTACGGGCACGGTGACGGTGGCGGCCATGCTGGCGCGTGCCGCCCGCATCGACGGGAAATACGCCATTGGTCTCGATCAGACCGGCCTTGCGCAAAAGGGTGGTTCGGTGATCTCGGACATCAAGATCACCCGCCAACCCAACGACGGCTCCAACAAGGTGACAGACGCGAGTGCCGACTTGTATCTGGGCTTTGACATCCTCAATGCCACCGACCCGAAGAACCTCGACAAATGCCACCCAGAGCGCACCGTGGCCGTGGTGTCCACCGCGCAAGCCCCCACGGGTTTCATGGTGATGAACCGCCGCAACCAGTTTCCTGCCATCAAGGGCCTGGTGCAGGGCATCAACCGTGTGACCCGCAAAGAGCACAACGTTTTCCTCGACGCGCAACAGTTGGCCGAGGGCCTGTTCAACGACAACATGGCCACCAACACCTTCATGGTGGGTGTGGCTTACCAGGCTGGTGCCCTGCCGATTGCGGCCTTCGCCATTGAAGACGCCATTCGCGCCAGTGGCGTGGGTGTGGACATGAGCCTGCTGGCTTTCCAGTGGGGCCGCATGGCCGCCATCGACCCCTCGTTTGTGCAGGCCGAGGCCGATCGCCTCAATGGCGGCACGCAGGCCAGGCAAGCTGCGCTGGATGCCGCAGTTCGCCAGATGATTGATGCCTTGCAACCCGCAGGTGAGCTGCGTCATCTGCTCGAAGTGCGGGTTCCCGAGCTGGTGGCCTACCAGGACGAGGCTTATGCCCGCCGCTATCTCGATGTGGTGACCCGCACCATGAAGGCCGAGGCACAAGCCGGTGGCAATGGTGCGCTGGCGCAAGCCGTGGCCCGCCATCTGTACAAGCTCATGGCCTACAAGGACGAGTACGAAGTGGCCCGCCTGCACAGTGATCCGGCTTTCCTGCAATCGCTGGAGCAGCGCTTCGGCCCCGGCTATCAGGTGCAGTACCACCTCGCGCCACCCCTGCTGGCCAAGCGCGACGAGGCAACGGGCCAACTCGTCAAGAAGACCTACGGTGGATGGATGCAGGGCGCATTCAAGCTTCTGGCCCGCTTCAAGGGTTTGCGTGGTGGCGCACTCGACATCTTCGGCAAAACCGAAGAGCGCCGCATGGAGCGCCAAATGATCACCGACTATGTTTCTATGGTCGATGAGATTTGCGCCACGCTCCAACCCGCACAGCACGAAGCTGCGGTGGCGCTGGCCAATCTGCCAGATGAGGTGCGCGGCTACGGCCATGTGAAAGAGGCCAGCATCGAGGCCATGAACGTGCGCCGTGCGCAACTGCTGGACAGCCTGCGCAACCCCGCTGCCGCGACAGCAACCACCCCGGCGCACGAAGCCGTGCAGGCTTGAGGAATTGAGCATGAGCCAGAGCAGCCCTGAAATCGGAAGAAGTGTTCGAACGGGGGCGTTCAACTCGAACGTGCACGATGTGGGGCAGGGCCGCCCCGTGACTTTCATCCACGGCTCCGGCCCTGGCGTGAGTGCATGGGCCAACTGGCGGCTGGTGATTCCCGAGCTGTCGAAAAGCCGCCGCGTGATTGCGCCAGACATGGCGGGCTTCGGTTTCACCGACCGGCCCGAGGGCATCGCCTACAACATGGACACCTGGGTGCAGCAGGCGCTGGACGTGCTCGATGCGCTGGGCATTGAGCAAACCGATCTGGTGGGCAATTCATTCGGCGGTGCGCTGGCGCTGGCGCTCACCATCCGTGCACCGCAGCGCGTGCGCCGTCTTGTGCTCATGGGCAGCGTGGGCGTGCCCTTTGACATCACGCCCGGGTTGGATGCCGTATGGGGCTACGAGCCATCCATCGAGGCCATGCGCGGCCTGCTCGACCTGTTCGCCTACAACCGCAACCTCGTGAACGACGAGCTGGCGCAATTGCGCTATGCCGCCAGCGTTCGCCCCGGTTTCCAGGAATCGTTCTCGGCCATGTTCCCCGCCCCGCGCCAGCGCTGGGTCGATGCCATGGCCAGCCCCGAAGCGGCCATCCGCGCCCTGCCGCACGAAACGCTCATCTTGCACGGGCGCGACGATCAGGTCATTCCGCTGTCCACTTCGCTCACCTT
>JBJOKU010000184.1:0-3949 GCA_046045925.1 Pseudomonadota bacterium | reverse complement strand
AGCACACCGCCACGCAAACCGTGTCCACATCAGGCTCGCAGCGCAGTTACGGCAGCGCCTGTCCGGGCTGCGGTGCGCCCGTACGTTTTTTGTCGGCTGCCAGCACGCATGCCGTGTGCGGGTACTGTCAGAGCACGCTGGTGCGCGATGGCGACTCGCTTTCGCGCCTTGGCAAGATGGCAGAAGTTTTCGACGACTTCAGCCCCTTGCAACTCATGGCCCAGGGCCGTCATGGCGAAAAAACCTTCACGGTCATAGGCCGTCTGCAATACCGCTATGAAGGCGGCACATGGACGGAATGGCTTTGTGCGCTGGACGACGGTTCCAGCGCGTGGCTGAGCGAGGACAACGGCAGTTTTGTCTGGGCCACGCCGGTCAAGAGCAGCGACAAATTGCCCGAGGCCCGTCAGTGGACGGTGGGCAGGATTGCCAGAGTGGGCGGAAAGTCGTATGCGGTGGCCTCGGCCATGCAGGCGGCGCTGGTGGCTGCGCAAGGGGAACTGCCACGGCTCCCCGGTCTGGGGCAGGCATTCACGGTGGTGGAGTTGCGAAGCACCACGGGTTCGGTGCAAGAGGTGCTCACGCTGGATTACAGCAGCCAGCCTCCAGGCTTGTCACGCGGAGTGCCGGTTTCACTCGACACACTCGCACTCGCGGGGCTGCGTGATCCACAAGCGCAGGGTGGTTCAGACCGCCAGCTTGCGGGCCGTGCGTTCAACTGTCCAAACTGTGGTTCTGCGCTCGAAGTCAAGCTGGCGCAGACGCAAAGCATTTCGTGTCCCTCTTGCCAGAGCGTGATTGACGTTTCCGGCGGCATTGGCGGCGAGTTGAAACACGCCATGCAGGACGAGCCCATCCAGCCCCTGATTGCGCTGGGCAGTGAAGGCGTGCTCGATGGTCGCAAGTGGCAAGTGGTGGGCTATCAGCACCGCTCGGGCCAGGACCCGGCTGACACAGACGAAACCTTTGCGTGGGAGGAGTATTTGCTCTACAACCGCAAGGCTGGTTTCGTGTTTCTGGTGGACAGCGCCGATGGCTGGAGTCTGGTCAAGCCCGTAACAGGCGCACCCGACCAGATGGATGGCACGGCCAGCATCGGGCTGGACGGCATGAAGTACAAGTTGCTCTACCGTTATGTGGCCGAAACACAGTACGTGTGCGGCGAGTTTTACTGGCAAGTCAAACGCGGGCAAAAAACAATCAACTGTGATTACTCAGGCAGCAACAAGCGGGTGTTGTCGAGCGAAAAGTCGGGCAACGAAGTCACCTGGTCAGCCGGGCGCGTGCTTGATTACAAGGAGGTGGCAAAAGCTTTCGGACAAGCCGCCCGTACAGACTTGTTCCGCCGGGCTGATGTCGAACCCTTGTCTGGACTGGGCGCGAGCCTGGATGCAGAAAGCACCTTGGGCAGGACGCTGGGCTACCTGTTCGTGATCTTCGTTTTGTTCATGCTGGTTGTCATGGTTCCACGTTGCACCAGAAGCTGCGATCCCACTGTCGAGAACTGCAATTACAGCTCAAGCAGTGGTGGTGGGGGCGGTAGTTGGGGTGGCGGGGGGTGGTCGGGTTCAGGGGGGCACAAGTGAAGCTTTTGCAAGGAGAGCGCAAATGATGATGGAGTCGTTCAAGTTGGGAGCGTTGTTCAGCTCCCTGGTTTTTGCCCTGCTGGGTGTGGCGGTGTTCTGGTTGTGTTTTGTGGTGATTGACAAGCTCACGCCCTACCGGTTGTGGGAGGAGATCGTCGAGAAGCAAAACCTGGCCCTCGGGGTGGTGGTGGCCTCCATGTCACTGGGCATCTGCCTGATCGTGGCCGCTGCCATTCACGGCTGATGACCGGGGCCGAAACCCAGCCGCCGCGCACGGTGGAGGTGGCGCTGCTGGCCAGTGTCTTTGTGGTGGCCGCCTGCGGGCTGCTTTATGAGCTGGCTGCCGGGGCGATTGCGTCTTATCTGCTGGGCGATTCGGTCTTGCAGTTTTCCACCATCATCGGCAGCTACCTTTTTGCCATGGGCATCGGCTCTTGGTTGTCGCGCTACATCGAGCGGCAATTGCCAGCCCAGTTTCTGCGCATCGAGTTGCTGGTGGGCCTGATAGGCGGCCTCATGCCGGCGTTACTGTTCCTGCTCAACGCGTATGCGCCACAGGGCTTTCGCGTGATGCTCTATGGGCTGGTGGCGGTGGTGGGCATTCTGGTGGGGCTGGAGATTCCGTTGGTCATCCGCATCCTCAAGCGGCATGTGCAACTCAAGGAGCTGGTTTCGCAGGTGCTCACCTTTGACTACCTTGGCGCACTCGCCGTGAGTGTGGCGTTCCCGCTCTTGCTGGTTCCGCACTTGGGGCTGGTGCGCACCGGCTTGCTGTTCGGTTTGCTCAATGCCCTGGTGGCTCTGTGGGCCTTGTGGGTGTTTCGCGGGCAAATTCGTGCCCTGCGCTCGCATGTGGTGGCGGCATCGGTTGTCATCGGTACGCTGGGCGTTGCCTATGCCGGGGCCGACCATGTGACGCGCATCACCGAGGAGCGTTTCTACCAAGACCGCATTGTCTTTGCGCAGACTTCGCCTTACCAGCGCATTGTGGTGACCCACGGCCACGGCGGACACCGACTTTTTCTCAATGGCAATTTGCAGTTCGCCGAGCGCGACGAGTACCGTTACCACGAAGCCTTGGTGCACCCGGCCATGATGGCTCATGGGGCTCCCCGCCGGGTGGCGGTGCTGGGTGGGGGTGACGGCATGGCGGTGCGTGAAATTCTCAAATACCCCACAGTGGAATCGGTCACGCTGGTGGAACTGGACCCGCACATGGCGCGCCTGTTCACCGAACACGAGCAACTCCGCCACCTGAATGCGCAGTCCCTGCATTCGCCCAAAGTGAAAGTCATCAACAACGATGCCTTTCGTTACCTCGAAACCACGCAAGAGGTTTTCGATGTCATCGTGGTGGACTTTCCCGACCCCAGCAATTTCAGCTTGGGCAAGCTCTACACCCAATCGTTCTACGCCTTGCTGGAACAGCGCCTGAGTGCCAGTGGCTTTGCCGTGATCCAGAGCACCTCGCCGCTGGTGGCGCGCAAGAGTTTCTGGTGCGTGGTGCAGACGGTGGAGTCTGTCGGCCTGACCACCCGGCCCTACCACGTCAACGTGCCCAGCTTTGGCGAGTGGGGCTTTGTCATGGCATCGCGCCGTCCGCTGCGCTCACCCCAGGGCATGGCCCCGCCCGAGGGGCTGCGCTTTCTCGACCGGGCCACATACTCAGGCTTGTTTGACTTTTCCCCCGACATGTCGCGTGTTCCCTCGCCCGTGAACCGCCTGTCCAACCAGGTGCTGGTGCATCTCTTCGAGGAAGAATGGGGCAAGTTCCTGCATTGAGTGCCGCGTTGCGCCGCCGCACCCTGCTGCTGGGCGCGGGGCTGCTTGCCAGCGGTTGCAGGAGTCCGCGCGAGTTGCAGGGCGGATTTTCGGGCGTGCATGTCGAGCGCGGCCATTTGCTGCGCGAGGGGCCTTCTGGCACGGAGTCGGCCACCGTTCACCGCACACGGGTATTGATTGCGGGCGCAGGTGTGTCTGGGCTGGCGGCTGCGCGTGCGTTGCGCCAACAGGGCGTTGAAGATTTCGCCGTGCTCGATCTCGAAGACCAGCCCGGTGGCAATGCCCGCTCGGCCGAGATCGACGGCATCGTCCACCCGCTCGGGGCACATTACCTGCCCGTGCCCGGCGATCATGCGCCGCTGGTGCAGCATCTGCTCGAAGACATGGGTTTGCGACGCCGCGAGGCCGGGCGCTGGGTGATCGACGAGCGGGCCCTGTGCCACAGCCCGCAGGAGCGGCTGTACCTCGGTGGACGCTGGCAAGAAGGCCTGCTGCCCATGGTGGGTGTGGAGTCGGCCACGCTCGATCAATACCACCGCTTTGCGCAGCAGGTGCAAGCGTGGCAGCGCACTGGTGCGTTT
>JBJOKU010000183.1:0-3958 GCA_046045925.1 Pseudomonadota bacterium | reverse complement strand
AGCTCTCGGTCACCACCTGACCAGCCGTCAGCGCTTGCGTCTGGCTGCGGCTGTTGTCCAGGGTGTACTTCCAGTTGCCCGAAGCATCAATCGTGAAGCGGCCATAGGTGCCGTTGGTGTTGCTCTGAGCGTTCAGGCTCGCCTCGCCTGCGTCAGCATCGCTCACCGTCAGCTTGCCAGTGGTGTAGTTGGTGGCTGCGTTTTCGGTGACCGCGCCAGTGGCGGTGCCAGAAATGACCGCCACATCGTTGCCGCCTGTGATGGTGACGGTGACCGTCTTGCATGCCGTGCCGTCAATGCTGTACACAACGAAACAGTCGGTGACTTTCTCGCCAGCCGACAGTGCCTGTACAGAAGAACGGCTGTTGTCGAGGGTGAATCGCCAGTTGCCATTGGCATCGACAGTGAAGGTGCCGTACGTACCGCTGGCACTTGAAATGACACGTGTGCCCGCCTGACCGGCATCGCGGTCGCTGACGTTCAGTTTGCCAGTCACAACTGAGCTGGCTGCATCCTCAACCACCGAACCAGTGGTTGCCCCAGACATGGATGCTTTGTTATTCGATGTTTTGCTCACGGGAATTCTCCATTACGGAATGTGGATAAGCTGATTCTAGGTTTCGCGCCCTTTCATTGCCCCCTTCTGGGCGACCGCATATCCACGCCAAACGCAATCCCGTGAAATAAGTAGCAAACTCTGTATGGGGGTTTCCGCGACAAATAGTTAGTGAACGCCCACATTCATAAGGGTTTACCCTTATCAGTCGCCAATCAGGACGTTGAATGCGCCCAGCACGATCTGGCCACCATGCGCAGTGGCATCGCCCATCCGGGCGGCGGGCATACCCCCGATCATCACGGTTGATGACCCCTTCACGATGCTGTCTGGCGGGCCAACGCAGATCAGTGAATCGCCCACCCGGGCGGCTGGCAGCCCGGCAATCAGCACAGTCGGTGCCCCAGGCCCAAGGATCGGCCCTCCGACGTGGGGGACGGGGGGCAATCCAGGTGTTTGCATCGGGCACTCATGGAAATCAGTCAATCGGGCGGCGGGAGGCATATGGGCACCTGCTTTCAGTTGATCAAGACCATGGCACCCTTGATGCTCGTCTCACCCGAAGCAATCAACTGCGCCGAAGCCGAGCCACTCGCCTTGAGCGACTGATCGGCTGCAAGGGTGACATTGAGCGCTTGCACATCAGCCAAACCCGCAGCTTTGATCTGCACGTCAGAAGTGGAAACAATGCTGATGCCACGCCCCCCCAGCGTCACGCTGTTGCCGCGGCCATCTGCCAGCACCAAGCCATCGCTGCTGGTCGTCAGCCCCGCGCTACCGCTGCTGCCATCTTCACCGTACCAGAGACGGGTTGTCACACCGGAGTCTGCCCATTCCAGCGCAACCCGGCTGACAGGATGAACCCCATCGAAAACCACCCCGAAACCCTGAACAGCCACTGTCTGACCGGGCTTCACGGCGGAGTGCCCCGGCAGCAGCAGCGTTGCGCCACCCCCGGCTGTACCTTCGAAGTCCAGCACGTTTTCGCCCATCGTGGCACTCAGTGAAGGTAAAGCCGCCCCCATTGAGTCTGGGGCAGGCGCAGTGCAAGACAGTTGGGCAAAACAACTCCCGGCCTTGATGGAGAGGAAATGGCGCGAAATCTGCCCGCTGAACAACTCAACTGCCTGGTCCCCCGCTCCGTCCAGCACAGCAAGAGTTTGTCCGGCAAGCATGGGCGGAAAACTGGACAAGGCATCCGGGCGATCGACCGGCACAGAAAAACAGACCTGCGCCACGGCCCGCGACAGGGCGTACTCAATCCTCAATGACAATAGCGCCAAGTCAGCGCGCTCCGTCCCGTCCAGCACCACACGCAAGGCCGATTCGGCATCAGTTGGTGGAATACCTTGCTCACTCATGACCACTCCTAAATCCGCAGAACCTGTTTGTACAACAGCCGGGCCGATAAAACGGCAGGAGTGCAAAAAATGACGGGGTTTTGGTAGGGCGTGAGGGACTTGAACCCCCGACCAAGGGATTATGAGTCCCCTGCTCTAACCAACTGAGCTAACGCCCCGAACCAAGGGGCGGATTGTACCGGCGCGGTCTGCCCGAACTCGCGTGGCAATCGTCTCAGCCCCGATGGCTCAGCGCGTTGCTCACCATTTTTGAAGTGATGTCAACGATCTGGATCATGCGGTCGTAGGGCATGCGGGTGGGGCCGATAACACCGAGGGTGCCCACCACCTGGCCGTCCACTTCGTAGGGGGCGCTGACGATGGAGAGTTCTTCCACGGGCACGATCTGGCTTTCGCCGCCGATGTAGATGCGCACGCCTTCGGCCTGGCTGGAGTTGTCGAGCAGCTGGATGAGTTTGGCTTTTTGCTCGAACAGGTCAAACGCGCGGCGCAGGCTGCCCATGTCGTGGGTGAATTCGCTGTGCGCCAGCAGGTTGTGCTCGCCCGCGATCACCACATCATCTTGCGCTTCGTTCATGGCTTCGCTCGACACTTGCACCGCCGCCTGCATGAGTTGCGCGATCTCGCTGCGCAAGCTCTCCACCTCGCCCTTGATGCGCTCGCGCACCTCCTCGATGGCCATGCCGCTGAAGTGCGCGTTGAGGTAGTTGGCTGCTTCGATGAGCTGCGACTGCGTGAAGTCGTTGCGGGTGAAGATGACGCGGTTTTGCACGTCGCCGTCGGGCGAGACGATGATGACGAGGTAGCGCTTTTCAGAGAGCCGCAAAAACTCGATGTGGCGGAACACCGAGCCGCGCCGTGGGGCCATGACCACGCCCACAAAATGCGACAGGCTGGAGAGCATGCTTGCGGCCTGCGAAATCACCTTCTGCGGGGCCTGCGCCTCGATGGCCGCGCCCATGTGCGGCAGGCCGTCTCGCTGCACGGTGAGCATAGTGTCCACAAAGAGGCGGTAGCCGCGTGCGGTGGGGATGCGCCCGGCAGAGGTGTGCGGGCTGGCAATGAGGCCCAGCTCTTCGAGATCGCTCATCACGTTGCGGATGGTGGCCGCCGACAACTCCAGCCCGCTGGCCTTGGACAAGGTGCGCGAACCCACGGGCTGGCCGTCGGCGATGTATCGCTCGACCAGGGTTTTGAGCAGCAATTTGGCGCGGTCGTCCATGATGAATTTCATTGTATGCAAGAACGCCACGGCACCCCGGTTTGCAGGGTGCAATCGTCATATTCGCGCGGGGCATCTGTGTTGTAATTTGCCCATGTCTCCCGTTTTCAAGCACATCGCCCTGGTCGGAAAAACCCACGCGCAACAGTCGCGCCAAGTGCTGCTGGACATTGCCCAGTTCATTGCGGGCTTGGGCTGCGAAGTGAGCTTCGAGGCGCAGACCGCTTCGCACAACAGTATTCACGGCTACGAGGCGCTGGGCGCAGCCGCCATTGGGAAGCAGTGCGACTTGGCCGTGGTGGTGGGCGGCGATGGCACCATGCTGGGCATTGCCCGCGAGCTGGCCCCTTTTGGCGTGCCGCTGGTGGGTGTGAACCAGGGGCGGCTGGGCTTCATCACAGACATTGCACTGGGCGAATACGCCACCGCGCTGCCACGCATCCTGGGTGGCGAGTACGACGAAGAGCGCCGCCCCCTGATGCATGCCCGCGTTTACCGCGATGGCCACATCGTCTTTGACTCGCTGGCGCTCAATGACGTGGTGGTCAACCGCGGCAGCACAGCGGGCATGATCGAGATGCGCGTGTCGGTGGACGGGCACTTTGTGGCCAATCACCGCGCCGACGGCCTGATCGTGGCTTCGGCCACCGGCTCCACGGCCTACGCGCTCTCGGCAGGCGGGCCGCTGCTGCACCCGGCCATTGGCGGCTGGGTCATGGTGCCGATTGCGCCACACACCCTGAGCAACCGGCCCATCGTGCTGTCTGACCAGTCGGAAATTGCGCTTGAGCTGGTGTCGGGCCGCGATGCCAGCGCCAA
>JBJOKU010000182.1:0-3959 GCA_046045925.1 Pseudomonadota bacterium | reverse complement strand
ATAGGGTCGGACATTCAACGCCGCCCTCCCCTCCAGCACACTCACCTGCACAGTCTCGCCCGAAGGGAGTTCCAGCTCCCAAACGCCCTCTGCGGACGACTTGACCCTGACAGCAGGATGAAAAAGAAAACGGGCAACAGCGCTCCGGTACGGACCCGTCACCACGTCACGTATTTTCGCCGATTGCGGCCCCAGTTCCCACATTCTGCGATGAATGGGTTTTCCCGGCAGCCGCGAATAACCATTGTGCGAACACGCGACCCTGAGCACGTTATTGCCGCTTTCGACCACCAGATCAAACGGAAAAGCGCGTCGAGCCACCCGGAATCCGCTCCACACCTCGGAAGAATTGCAGCCATCCACCTCAACCGTGCTGTGTGATGCCGTTGAGCGTTCACGCTCACGCTCCGGCCCCAGGCCATAGCGCGAAGTGCCCCCATTGACCACCACCCTCTGGCCATGCACCGACATTTCAAACGACAGCGTATCCGCGTGGGCGTGGCCGGGCAGATAGTCCGGCCCCACCTTGGCCACATCCAGCAAGGCCACCATTGGGCCACGCTCGACCCTGATGTACCCCGACTCCTTGTAATGGCACAGACCCTCTGAGCCGTGTGCCGCCGCACTTGCAGGCGCGATGCCCAGCACCCCGGCGGCCGCAGCAATCTGGCGGGGCAATGGCGCAATGCCAGAAGCGGCATCGTTAAACAAGGCAATGTCGCCGTCTGTGTGCGTCATCCCGTCCAGCCAGCCCAGCATGCGCGAAGCGGTTGCTCGCCAGCTTGAGGCCGTCTGGATATCCAGCTTTCCCGGCCAGACTTCACTGGCCTGGATCAAATCGAGCAAGTCCTCCAGAAATATCGCGTGGTACATCGGGCTTAGCTCAAAATTGCCGCCGTCCGCAAGCACCTGCTCCGGCAACTCACGCCCAATGATGTCCAGGCCGCAGCGCAACCAGGCGCGGGCCTCTGCGCCCTCAAAGGCCAGCCCGGCCATGACAAGTGCCTTCGCATTCACGAACAGGTGATTGCCCAGCAAGTGCCATTCAAGGCGACGTGACAGCCAGCGCGCCTGCACCGCCAGACTCTGCACACACGCTTGTGGCAACACGTTGCCGCAGGCATGCCACTTGAGCCAGTTCACGATCCGCAGCGAAACCGGGTACGGCTCCCAGGCATTGCCCGTACCACTAGCCACTTCGGCCACCCACCTATGCAACAACGCTTCATGCCACTCATGCCGCCCTGCCGCACCATCGGCATTCAAATCATCGAAGTAGTGCTGGTTGTAGCGCCAGAGTTTGCTTTTTTGCGGGCCGTCCCAGCCCACGGCTGAAAGGCGGCCCTCTTCACCAAGAAAAACAAAAGAATCTGCGCTCTTCATGCTTGGCTTGTGCCCTTGGGTGCGCTGCCACACCCGTGCTGGCGCGACAAGCACGGGGGCAGGCCGCAAATCCGGGCGCGGCTTGCACAGCCTGTATCTCACCCGCCCGGCAATCTGGACCAGCTTGAGGTATTTGAGCGTGTGCCAGTAACGGGCCAGCTTCTGCATCATGCGCGGTCTAACCCTGCGAGTTCGATCGTCACGCGGCTCACTTCCAGAATTTGCTCCAGCGCAATGGGGGCCTCTGCCCCCCGGCGCACCGCCTCCACAAACGCCGCCGCACAGGCCTTTTGGCCCTTGTCTTGCCGCCAGAGATTCATCTTGCTGAACCCGGACCAGCCAAAGCCGTGCAATTTGCGGAAGTTGTCGAGTTGCAAAACACGGCCCCCCGCAAACACCTCCAGCCGCTCTTTTGGAAACGCCTTGCTGCCATTGGCAAAGTAATGCACCGTGCCGATGGAGCCGTCTTCAAACGAGAGTTGCAGCGTCACCGTGTCTTGAGTGGGCGAGTCCATGCCCATGCGCTGCCAGCCGGTAATGCGTGCATCCGCCAGAAAGCGCAGCAGATCAATGAAGTGGCAAGCCTCACCAATGATGCGGCCCCCGCCAGCTTGCGGGTCTTGCGTCCAGTGGTCGGCAGGTATGGCCCCGGCATTGACCGTCATCACAAAAGTCTTGGGCCCGCTCACACCCGCCAACAGTTGCTTGACCTTTTGCACCTGCGGCGCAAACCGGCGGTTGAAGCCCACCATCACCATGGGCGCAGGCTTGCTGTCCGTAGCCGAGAGCGCTTGCTCGATGGTCTGCAATTCATCCAGCCGCAGACACAGCGGCTTTTCCACAAACACATGCTTGCCCGCCTCCAGCGCCTTGAGCACAAAGCGGGCATGGCTGTCGTGCTGCGTGGTAATGACGACGGCCTTGGTTTGATCATCCGCAAACAAGCGATCTGCATCAGTGGTGGTTTCTTCAAAACCAAACTTGCGCCCCGCATGCAAGCCCGTTACCCCCGCGCTCGATGCCACCGTTCGCAATCGCGCCCCAGCCGCCTTGAAGGCCGGAATCAGCACCGCCGTGGCGTAATTGCCCGAGCCCAGAAAACCCAGCGCGGCTTCGCCAGCGGCATGCCCTGCTTGCGCAGGAGCAGACAAACTGACGGTGCGCGATGCGGGCGTGACCTCCACGCCCGGATAGCTCAGCACAATGCCCAGCGAAGGCCCGGCCCCACCCACCAGTGCATAGGCCTGTTCCGCCTCGGCAATGTCAAAGCGGTGCGAGATGAGAGGCTTCACGTCGAGGCGGCCATCGGCCATCATGTCGAGGACCGCCTCGAAATTGCGCTGCTCCGTCCAGCGCACAAAACCGAAGGGATAGTCTTGTCCCTTTTCTTCGTAGTTGGGATCGTAGCGGCCAGGGCCGTAGGAGGCCGACACCTGGAAGGTCAGCTCCTTCTTGAAAAAATCGTCGCGCGACAGTTCAAGCCCCGTCACACCCACCAGCACAATGCGCCCGCGCTTGCGGCACATCAGCGCGGCCTGGTGCATGGGCTCGCTCGACTGCGTAGCCGCCGTCACGATCACCGCATCCACGCCGCGCCCGCGTGAATACAAAGTAGCCGCCGCCACCGGGTCTTGCCCAGCGGCCAGATCAACCACCTCGGCCCCAAAACTGCGAGCCATGTCGAGCTTGGCACGGTCAAAGTCCAGCCCCAGCACACGACAACCGTGCGCACGCAACAACTGCACCGTGAGCAAGCCCACCAAGCCAAGACCTGTAACCACCACCGTTTCGCCCAGCGTGGGCTGCACCAGCCGGATGCCCTGCAAGGCAATCGCGCCCAGCACCGTGAAAGCGGCTTCTTCGTCGCTCACGCTGTCGGGCACCTTGGCGCACAGATTCACCGGCACGCTCACCACCTCAGCGTGCTTGCCATTGCTGATCACGCGCTCGCCCGCTGCAAAGCCACCAACGCCCGAACCCACAGCGCCAACGCGCCCCACATTGCAATAGCCCAGGGGCAGCGGCTGATCAAGCTTGTTGAACACCGCCTCGATGGTGGGCATCAGGCCATCGGTCTTGATCTTGTCGAGCACCATGCGCACCTTGTCGGGCTGCTGGCGGGCCTTGTCGATCCAGCCCGCCTTGCCAAACTCCACCAGCATGCGCTCAGTACCCGCCGACACCAGCGTGCGCGAGGTATGAATCAGCAACTGGCCGCTCTTGACGGCAGGCACAGGCACCTCGGCCACTTCGGTGGCTCCGGTTTTGAGGGATTGAAGAATTTGTTTCATGACTTTCCTCCCCAGCCCGGCAGCAGGGCGTCTTTTTCAGACCGATTGGGGTAATTGATCAACACAGCCCGGTACTTTCCCTTGAACACGAAAAGACTCCCAGCGGCAGCTCCAACGATGCCGTAGCGGTCGATCAGATTTTTCACATCCGCCAAAGAACCTGCGCCACCCAGCACCGTGAGCGGCAAATTGACTGACTGCCTGATGGAGTCCACCAACTCCATGTCGTAGCCCTGCATAACACCATCACGGTCGACTGAATTCACCACGATTTCGCCCGCACCC
>JBJOKU010000181.1:0-3971 GCA_046045925.1 Pseudomonadota bacterium | reverse complement strand
TCCGGGCCTACAGGGAACGCCCTTCCAACAAGAGTCAACCCAAGCACACGGCGCAGGAGTTGTGGAACTACCTGCAAAGCCACGTTCCCCAGAAAAACTGAGTTTCCCTCTTGAGTGGGGCGTTTTAGGGCTAAGTAGAACCCCTGATCAACTATAAATTTTTTGCATAACCGTGGAATCACAAAGCATTGGCGAATTTTTTCGGTGAGCCATACAGTCGCGTCCATCGCAACACCGAAAGCTTTGAATGAGCCAAAAATCCGCCTCCACCGACACCCGCATCGAACACGATTTTCTGGGTGAGATGGAGATTCCGGCCCGGGCCTATTGGGGCATTCACGCGGCCCGTGCCGTTGAGAACTTTCCTATCACGCGCAGCCCGCTGGCAGCCATGCCCGAGTTGATCGTGGCGCTGGCGCATGTGAAGAAAGCCGCTGCGCGGGCCAACCATGAGTTTGGCCTTGTCAGCACGGTGCAGCGCGATGCCATCGTCTGGGCGTGCAGGCAGCTCATTGCGGGCAAGCACCACAAGGAGTTTGTGGTGGATGTGATTCAGGGCGGGGCTGGCACCTCGACCAACATGAATGCCAACGAGGTGATCGCCAATCTGGCGCTGGAGCACATGGGCCATGCCAAGGGCGAGTACCAGCACCTGCACCCCAACGACCATGTGAACGCTTCACAGAGCACCAATGATGTGTATCCCACGGCAGTGCGCTTGTCGCTGTGGTTTGCGCTTGATGGCCTGCTGGCTGAAATGGCCAGGCTGCGCGAGAGTTTTGAGGACAAGGCACAGGAGTTTGCCGACATTCTCAAGATTGGCCGGACGCAGTTGCAGGATGCCGTGCCCATGACACTGGGGCAGGAGTTCTCGACCTACGCCACCATGCTTGAGGAAGACGAGGCCCGTGTACGCGAGGCCAAGCTGCTGATTGAAGAGGTCAATCTCGGGGCCACAGCAATTGGCACGGGCATCAATGCCCCGGACGGTTATTCGGAGCTGGTGTGCAAACTGCTGGCGCGCGAGTCGCAAGTGCCCATTCGCCGCGCACCAAATCTGGTCGAGGCGACGCAAGATACAGGTGCATTTGTGCAACTTTCGGGCGTGCTCAAGCGCGTGGCCTGCAAACTCAGCAAAACCTGCAACGACTTGCGGCTGCTCTCAAGCGGCCCGCAGGCGGGGTTTGGCGATATCAAGCTGCCGCCCCGGCAGGCGGGCTCGTCCATCATGCCGGGCAAGGTCAACCCGGTGATACCTGAGGTGGTCAACCAGGTGGCGTTTGAGGTGATCGGCAACGACGTGACCGTGACGATGGCCTCTGAAGCGGGTCAATTGCAGCTCAATGCGTTTGAACCCATCATGGGCTGGAGCTTGTACAAAAGCATCAGCCACCTGGGCAACGCCTGCCGTACCTTGCGCGAGAACTGCGTGGTGGGTATTCAGCCCAACCGCGAATTGTTGGCACGCCGCGTGCTTGAGTCTGTGACGCTGGTGACGGCACTCAATCCGCACATTGGGTATGAGAAGTCTGCACGCATTGCCAAGGAAGCCATTGCATCGGGTGAGGCCATTGGCGTTATTGCCGAGAAACTGGGCATCATGAGCCGCGCCGAGCTGGAGAAACTGCTGGTGCCGCAGACGTTGACCCGTCCAGTGACAAGCACTCGTAAAAAGGCAGGCCAACCGCTGTCACAAGCTTGACGGAAGTGACGTCGGTTAGGGTAATCACGAACAAGAATGCGAGCGAAATTGGGTGTAATCGGAATGCAACATTTTTTTACTTGGAGATGAGCATGAAAAAGAATTGGCTGTTTGCAGCATTGGCATTGACGGTGAGCGTGGGCGCAATGGCCCAGTCACCCACGCTGGACAAAATCAAGTCCAGCGGCAGTATCACCATGGGCGTACGTGAGTCCTCCGGGGTGCTCTCGTACACGCTGGGTGGCAGCAAATATGTGGGATATCACGTAGCCATTTGCGAGCGTGCCATCCAGAACATCCAGAAGGCTGTGGGCAAGGGCGTTGATGTCAAGTACCAGCCGGTGACATCTGCCAACCGCATTCCGCTGATGCTCAACGGCACCATCGACATCGAGTGTGGCTCCACCACCAACAACGCCACCCGCCAGAAGGATGTTGCTTTTGCCAACACCACCTTTGTGGAAGAGGTTCGCATGGCAGTGAAGGCCAGTTCGGGCATCAAGGGCATTGCCGACCTCAAGGGCAAGACCGTTGCCACCACAACAGGCACCACCTCAGTGCAGACCCTGCGCAAGAACAAAAAGGCGGAAGGGCTTGATTTCAAGGAAGTGTTTGGAAAGGATCACGCCGACAGCTTCCTGCTGGTTGAAACGGGCCGTGCCGATGCCTTCGTGATGGACGGCAGCCTGCTG
Source organism: Pseudomonadota bacterium (assembly GCA_046045925.1). Taxonomy (GTDB): domain Bacteria; phylum Pseudomonadota; class Gammaproteobacteria; order Burkholderiales; family Burkholderiaceae_C; genus JBJOKU01. The sequence goes on along the minus strand of JBJOKU010000181.1, from coordinate 1,577 downwards.
GCTGGCCTGATCGCCCGTTCCAAGAACCCCAAAGACTACGCCATTGTGGGTGAGGTGCTGAGCGTGGAGCCCATTGCCATCATGATGCGCAAGGACGACCCCGCCCTCAAGAAAATCGTGAATGACACGATTGCCCAGATGTACAAGTCTGGCGAGTTGCTGCAGCTTTACAACCAGTGGTTCATGAAGCCCACGCCTCCCACGGGTTCACTGGTGGGCCTGCCCATGAGCACTACGCTCAAGGAGCAATTGGCCAAGCCCAATGACAACCCGATGGAATCCTACGCAGTCAAGTAAGGCCCGCGTATTGCCCGCCAGTGCACTTGCTGGCGGGCAGTTTCCTCCTCTTTTCCACCACCCAACCGAGAGCACTCATGACTTGGGACTGGCAGATTTTTTTCCAGGACAACGGCGGCGGGGTCACTTACCTGCAGTGGCTGATGTCCGCCTGGGGCTGGACGCTCACGGTGGCACTCTGTGCGCTGATGGTGTCACTGGCTGTTGGGGCTGTGGTGGGGGTGCTTCGCACCTTGCCTCACAAGGGCTGGGCCTTCGTGGGCAATGCCTGGACAGAGCTGTTCCGCAACATTCCGTTGCTGGTTCAGGTGTTCCTGTGGTACCACGTGATTCCGTCCATTTTTCCGGTGCTGCAAAAATTGCCCAGCATTGTGCTGGTGGTTTTTGCGCTGGGATTCTTTACCTCGGCCCGCATTGCCGAGCAGGTGAAAGCGGGCATCCAGTCGCTGCCCAAGGGCCAGCGCTATGCCGGTCTTGCGGTGGGCATGACGCTCGGGCAGACCTACCGCTTTGTGTTGTTGCCGATGGCGTTTCGCATCGTCATTCCGCCCATCACCAGCGAGTCGATGAACATCGTCAAGAACTCGTCGGTGGCCTTTGCGGTGTCGATTGCCGAGCTGACCATGTTCGCCATCCAGGCCCAGGAAGAAACTTCGCGCGGGGTTGAAATTTATCTGGCGGTGACGAGCCTGTACTTCATTAGCGCCTTTGCCATCAACCGCGTGATGCTGTTCATTGAAAACCGTGTGCGCATTCCCGGCACGATCGGAGGTGGCAAATGAACAGCCTGAATCTCGATTTCTCGTTCCTCACCGGGCAGGTCATCACCGACTTTGTCCTGAAGGGCTTCTTCTTCTCGATCCAGCTCACGCTGATCGCCATGGTGGGCGGCATTGTGCTGGGCACCATCCTGGCGCTGATGCGCCTGTCAGGAAAGAAGTGGCTGGTCATTCCTGCCGCCGCCTATGTGAACACGCTGCGCTCCATCCCGCTGGTGATGGTGATCTTGTGGTTCTTCCTGCTGATTCCGCTGTTCCTCGGCAAGCCCATGGGGGCGGAGATGTCTGCCATCATCACCTTCACGGTGTTTGAGGCGGCCTATTACTCCGAGATCATGCGTGCCGGCATTCAGTCGGTGCCCCGTGGCCAGGTGCATGCGGGCTATGCGGTGGGCATGACTTATTCCCAGACCATGAAGCTGGTGGTGCTGCCGCAAGCCTTCCGCAACATGCTGCCGGTGCTGCTGACGCAAACCATCGTGCTCTTCCAGGACACCTCAC
>JBJOKU010000180.1:0-3973 GCA_046045925.1 Pseudomonadota bacterium | reverse complement strand
TTGGGGCCGGGTGAATCCACTGGCGGGATTACAGCGCCAGGCCATGCAGAGTCGGCGAATCCAGAGCCCAAGTCAGCGACTCCGGACGACAGCCCTCAGCCCGCGCCGTCCGCTCCGGTGCAGACAGCAACGGCACGCATTCCGGCAAGTGGCACGCTGCGCTTTGAGGTGACTGCCACCAAAAATGGCATCGCCAACTCTGCCAGCGGGGAACTGCGTTTCGAGAATACGGGCACTGAATACAGCGCAGTGCTCGAAACCGCCAACTGGTTTGGCAAGCGTGTGGACAGCAGCCGTGGCAGCATCGGCCAGCATGGGCTGGTGCCGCAACGCTACGGCCAGAAAACCAGCAGGGAAAAAGCGGCCCACTTTGTCTGGGCCGAGGACAAACTCATTTACTCGTCCAACCGTCCCAGCACCCCCCTCGCCAAGGGCGCTCAAGACCGCCTGAGCGTCATCATCCAGCTGGCGGCCATGATGGCCTCAGACCCGGCAGCATGGCCTGCGGGCAAGACAGTCTCCATGCTGGTGGCCAGCACTGACTACGCCGAGCCCTGGACATTCAAGGTTGCAGGGCCGGACAACGTAAACGCTTCTGGGCAAGTGATTGCCGCCATCAAGGTAGAGCGGGTTCATGCCGAGCCCTATGCGCAAAAAGTAGAGCTGTGGTTTGCGCCGGCACTTGATTACCTGCCCGCACGCATCCGCCTGACCAGCAGCAACGGTGATTATCTCGATCAAGTGTGGCGAAATACCCAATAAGAGAAATAGATTGCGCACTCTACGGCCCAAATCAGCGTTAGTCGGTATCATGGGTTCGTCAACTTGAAATCCGGCCCATCAGGCGCATCTGATTTGAAGCTGATTTTTGAAGGAGTCCGCCATGCAAATGCTCTACGATTCCGATTCCTACGTGGTCGTCCACATCGAGACGCCCGTGGTTGAAGAGGCCGCCGGAGTGCCCGACGAACGCCACACCCTCACCCGCAAGGGCTTCGAGATCGTGGACAAGCGCGCAGGCAAGGAGGTTTACCTCGACGGCTCCTGGGCCGAAATGTTCCAGCAGCAAATTGCAGCCTGGCAAGAAAAAACCCCCACCGAGGAAGAGGTGGAAACCACGCTGGAGCGATACGCCCAGCTCGCGCAGATGCCAGTCATCCTGCACTGAAACAAAAAGGGCACCGACGGTGCCCTTTTTGTTGATGCGCACTTGTCCGTGCCGCTTTCAGGCGTTGGCGCGTTTTTCGAGAATCTCGAAGGCGGGAAGCACTTTTCCTTCCAGCACTTCCAAGAACGCGCCACCGCCAGTGGAGATGTAGCCCACTTCCTTGTCGATGCCGTACTTGGCGATCGCGGCCAATGTGTCTCCGCCACCCGCAATGCTGAAGGCGGGCGAGTGCGCGATGGCAGCAGCCAGAGTGCGAGTGCCACCCGCAAACTGGTCGTACTCGAACACGCCCATGGGGCCGTTCCACACCACGGTGCCTGCATGGGCGATGATGCTGGCCAGCTCGGCGGCGGTCTTGGGGCCGATGTCGAGAATCATGTCGTCGTCTTCCACTTCGCCTGCGGCCACTTTGTTGGCACGGGCCATGGCGGCAAATTCGTTGGCCACCACCACGTCTTTGGGAATGGGCACGGCGGCACCACGCGCTTTCATCATGGCGATGATGGCGCGGGCTTCTTCAATCAGGTCTGGCTCGGCCAGCGACTTGCCGATGGAAAGCCCCTCGGCCAGCATGAAGGTGTTGGCAATGCCGCCGCCCACGATGAGTTGATCCACCTTGGAGGCCAAGCTCTTGAGAATGGTCAGCTTGGTGCTGACCTTGGCCCCGGCGACGATGGCCACCAGCGGACGCTTGGGGTTCTCGAGCGCCTTGGTGATGGCATCAATCTCGGCGGCCAGCAGCGGGCCCGCGCAGGCGATGGGTGCGAATTGCGCAATGCCGTAGGTGGAAGCTTCAGCGCGGTGGGCAGTGCCGAAAGCGTCGTGGACGAAGATGTCGCACAACGAGGCCATTTTCTGGGCCAACTCGGGCTTGTTCTTCTTTTCGCCCTTGTTGAGGCGGCAGTTTTCCAACAGCACGAGTTCGCCAGGTGCGACTTCAAAGGGCTCGTCAATCCAATCGCGAATCAGGGGCACTTTGCGGCCCAGCAATTCGGCGAGGCGGCGGGCCACCGGGCCCAGAGAATCCTCAGGTTTGAATTCACCTTCAGTGGGGCGACCAAGGTGGGAGGTGAGCATGACCGCAGCCCCGGCTTCGAGCGCCATCTTGATGCAGGGCACAGAAGCGCGGATGCGGGTGTCTTCTGTAATGTGGCCGGCATCGTCCTGGGGCACGTTCAGGTCGGCACGGATGAAAACACGTTTGCCCTGCACTTTGCCTTGGGCACAGAGGTCGGAAAAGCGGATGATGTTCATGATTCCCTCAAGATTTCAAAGACTTTTAACTGGCGCGGATTTTATCTGCCGTGCCTTGTGCGGCCCTGATGCGGCTCAATCGCATGGCCGATAATTCACACATGCGTCACAACCCTGAAGAGTCCCTGATTGAATACCCCTGCGATTTCCCCATCAAGGTGATGGGGCTGAAGGTAGAGGGTTTCGTCGCGGCCATTACGCATGTTGCGAACGCATTCGACCCTGAATTCGATGCCGCCCGGATTGAGCTGCGAGACAGCAAGGGCGGCAACTATCAGAGCCTGACCATCACCATCCGCGCCACCAGCCGGGAACAGCTCGACGAGCTATATCGCACGCTTTCTTCGCACCCGATGGTCAAGGTTGTGCTCTGACGGCCTTACACCCGGCGCAGAACTGCAGCTGGTTTAGCTGCACCACTGGCGATCATGGAGGTTGGCAGCTGATAGGCCCTGTCATCGAACAAATCTATGCCGCAGGGAAGCGTTTCTATCCAGTCCAGAAACTGGCCTATCGCCGGGCCTTTCATGGGTGCGCCGTGCTGGGGCACAAGCATCTGTATCTCAAGCTGCCGTGCCATTCGCACCCACATGCGCAAGATCTTGTTGCTCACCATGTACCGCCGGTGGAAGCCCTCCATCAATGGGATGTGATCCTTGAGGTCGGTCACTGGCGTTTGGGCCTTTTCACCGCTCATCAATGACACCCCAAGGTCTCCGGTAAAAAGAATTCGACTCACGGGGTCGTAAAAGTGGAAGTTGCCCTCTGAGTGCATGAAGTGTGCGGGCAATATCCAGATGTCGGAATCGCCAATTTCCAGCTTCGCGCCCGCATCAGGCACGCCAATGATGCGGTCTTCGGTTTTGCCCGCTTTGGTGAAATGGGGCGCAAAGCGCTCCCAGATTCTGGAGATCACCAGTTTGGCCTTGGTAGAAGTCATCCACCTGTCGAGTGACGCAATGATGTCAGGGTCGGCATGCGAGGCCAGCAAGTATGTGAGGCGTTGAGGCGAGAAATACTTGCTCATCGTGAGAAAGAGCTCGTTGTAGGCGAGGTTTCCGCCCGGGTCCAGAATGGCCCCTTGATCGCCATTGACGATCAGGAATTGGTTGGCTTGAACTGACTGTCCCCCATCTTCCACCAGATTGGTGAACATGACGACGGCATGGGTCTTGTCGCGATAAAGTTCGACGGACATGGCTGTCTCCTGCACTAGCCCTCACGTGACCGTCACGTCAGGCCTTTGACAATCGACTCAGTCTATGCCTTCTCTCTGGAATAGTCGTTGATACATGTCAACCGTCGCGCTTGATTTGCTCTCTCTCAGCCGTTGTTTGCGCAACTTTGTTTCTCACATACAGGGGCAAGGCATTTTCAGCGCTGGTGGCTACGCCCGCGCGCAACAGGCCGGATGCCAACTCCAGCATAGCGGCCGCCCTCGGCAACGCGGCTACATGGCGTTGGGCATAGACCTGTAGCGCAGGATAGGCTGCAAGGGCATTGCCGCAAAGCATTTCGCCATCTTGCAGCTGAAAGTCTTGCGGCTTGCCC
>JBJOKU010000179.1:0-4003 GCA_046045925.1 Pseudomonadota bacterium | reverse complement strand
CGATGGCGTGGGGGCTACACACCCAGAGGCGTTGCAAGAGGCGGTGAAGGCGCATGGAGCCCACTATGGCATTGCGCTCGATGGTGATGCCGATCGTTTGCAAATGGTGGACAGTACCGGGCGCTTGTTCAATGGCGACGAATTGCTGTACATGATGGTCAAGGATCGTATCGACTCCGGGCTGGAGGTTGCAGGCGCGGTGGGCACACTGATGACCAACATGGCTGTTGAAGTGGCGCTCAAGAATCTGGGCGTTGGATTTGTCCGGGCCAAGGTGGGTGATCGCTATGTGCTTGAAGAGTTGAACCAGCGCGGCTGGCTGCTCGGTGGCGAGGGATCTGGTCATTTGCTGGTGCTGGACAAACACAGCACGGGGGATGGTGTGATCGCCGCGTTGCAAGTCATGCAGGCATGCGCACGGTCGGGCAAAAGCCTTTCTGAGCAACTGCATGGCGTAGAACTGTTTCCACAGACGCTGATCAACGTGCGGATCGCGCAAGGTGCAGACTGGCAGTCGAATGCCCGACTTGCAGATGAGCGAGCCAAGGTGGAGGCTGAACTGGCCGACCGTGGCCGTGTGTTGATTCGCGCAAGCGGTACAGAGCCCTTGGTGCGTGTGATGGTTGAAGCTGCTGATGCGGGGCTTGCTCAACACTGTGCGCAGCGGCTGGCCGCAACGCTGGCTTGAACAGGGGCACGTGTGCATTCTGTGATCCTGGCATTTTCCCAATGACTAGCCGACTTGCCCGAGGCGGACGCTGGCTGCTGCTCGCTGCACTGGTACTTGGCTGGGTGCAGGGACAGGCGCAGCCTGCGTCCAACGGCATGACGGGGTACATCAATAACCCTTCCGCACATGCCGCACCCGATGGCACTTGGCGATTGGGTTTCAGCTACTCCATGCCGTTTGCCACGCTTTACACCAGCAACCAGTTTTTGCCTTGGCTGGAGGTGGGAGCAAGGTATACGCAGATCAATGGTGTCCCGGGTTTTTCTCCAGGGCCCAACATCAATTACGGCAGCTACAAGGACAAATCCGTTGCGGGCAAGCTGACAGTGATGCGTGAGGGAAGTTTCTCCCAAGGGTGGTTGCCGGAGTTGTCCGTGGGGCTGGAGGACAAAGGGACGGGTACGGATCTCTTTGCCAACTACTGGGTTGGGGCAGCCAAGCGCTTTGACTTGCTTGGCGGTGTGCTGGAAGGTACGCTGGGGTATGGGAAGGAAGGCATACAAGGCCGGTTCTGGGGGGCGCGCTATTCCCACCCGGGAATGCCCAATTGGTCAGTTGTGGCCGAGCGGGATACGCACGACTACCGGCGTTTGCCCGGTGCGAGTCTTGTCGGGCTGGATACGCGCAAGATCGGCAGGACGAACTCAGCGCTGGAGTACACATGGCTGGACGGCATCACGCTCCAGATGGGCACACGTGATGGCCGTGCGAGCCTGAATGCCTCGGTCAATGTACCGTTCGGCAAGTCTGAATTGATGCCCAAGGTGAACGAGCCTGCTCCTTATGTATCCGCCGAAGCCAGGGTTCCGGCCCGTCAATGGGTGATTGACGAAAAGCATTGGCAGCAAATGGTGCGTGTCTTGCATGAGGACGGTGCCCGCAATGTGCGCATGGCTTATGACAACCAGATCATGAAGGTGTCGTTGGAGGGAACCCGGCAGTTGTTCATGAGCCGCATCGTGGGGCGGGCTTCGCGCGTTGTCCTGGCACACAGTCCGGTGGAAACCGAGAAGATCGAAATCACATGTGTCCAGAATGGCTTGGCCCTGGCAACCTTCAGCTTCAGTGATGTCGCCGTGCTGCATCGCTACTTCAATGGCGTTGCAACGCGAGAGGAACTCGAACGCATTGTGCACATCCGCTATGCCTCGCCCACAGATGCGAATCTGCGATCAGACTTGACGGATGCCTTGCTCAGTTTCGAGGAAACCCTCAACAGTGGGGTACGGCAGTCCAAGGGAGTAGAGAGCTTTCTCAAGATGAGTTACGAGATGCACGACAGGAGTTCGTGGAATGCAGGCCCCTATATGGGTACGTATTTCAACGATCCATCAGGGGCGCTCAAGTATGAACTTGGCGTTGCCCTGGACGGTACTTATGCAGTGTCTCCGACGACTTTTGTGCAGGGACAGGTGACGCACAGCCTGATGCAGAACATCACCGATGTGGTCAACCCGTCCAATTCGCTGTTGCCGCATGTGCGCAGCGACGGTCCGGAGTACAACCGGGCTGCCAAGTCGCGTGTTGAGCGGTTGCTTGTGAATCATTATTTTCAGCCTCAGGAGCGAGTTTTCGGGCGTGTATCAGCAGGTCTGTACGAGCGGATGTTTGGTGGCGTTGGCGGACAGATCCTGTATGTGCCCCGCGGTGCTCCCTGGGCGGTGGATGTGGCCGTAGATGCCCTCAAGCAGCGCTCCTACAGCGGTACCGGTTTTCTGGATTACCGCACTGTGACCGCGATTGGTTCGCTCAACTACAAATTGCCGCACCGGCTCACCGCTACTGCCAGGGTTGGTCAGTTCTTGGCCAAGGACCGAGGTGCTCGTATGGAGTTCAAGCGTGAATTTGCTTCGGGAATTCAGATTGGGGCCTGGTTTACGCTGACCAATGGCCGCGACATCACTTCGCCGGGATCGCCATCGAGCCCCTACTTTGACAAAGGGGTGTTCATGAGCATACCTTTTGATGCTCTGCTGACTTACAACAGTTCGACTGTACGCACGCTGTCGATTTCCCCCTGGACGCGCGACGTTGGTCAAATGGTGGAGTCTCCAGCCGACTTGTTTGGCCAAGTTGAGCGGGGTTTCTTCCGCTATCTTCATGAGCCAGGGCGGCTGCGCGGTTTCGGCGATGTGGCGCAGGAGGATCGCACAAAATGAGGACGCTGCCCCGCAAACCCAACTTGTGGTTGTGGCCTGTTCTGCTGTTCATGAGCAGTTGGGCGCAGCAGGCGCAAGGCCAGACCTCACTTGCCGAGCCTTGCGAGGTGCGTGATCCGCTATTGCAAGGCCGTTATGAAGGCGGCTGTCTCAAGGGGCGTGCCCATGGTGTGGGCAAAGTCACCCCTGTAGTGCCGGGTCAGGGCAGCTACGAAGGCGAGTTTCGCTTTGGCTTCATACACGGACAAGGACGATTCAGTTACCCCAATGGAGATGTCTACGAGGGGCAGTGGGTTGATGGGCTGCGCAACGGAGGCGGACGTCTGATTTTTGGCCCCGGTTCATCTTGGTACGGCGACAGGTATGAGGGGCAGTGGAAAGATGATCAGCAGCATGGCTATGGCCGCTACACATGGGTCTTTGGCGATGTCTACGAAGGTGCCTGGAGGGCAGGACAGATCACTGGTGAGGCCACTTCGGCCATGGTTCACCGTGAGCGCTTGTTGAAAAAACTCGCTCCGCGCCTCAAGGAGGCGCTGGCAAGCAACCAGCTTGTGTGCTCAACGCTGACTCCGGGCAGCAGTCCCTCGTTCATGCTGAAGGCCAAGTTGCTGGAAGTTCGCGATGATCGCGTCCGGGTCAGCATCAGGCAAGAACAGCGTGAGCCCCAATGGGAGTATGCTGAACCCCGCTGGGAACCCATGTACTATTGGCTGCCCTGTGCCACAAAGGCAGTCTCCAAGCCTGATCGTCAATGAAGATTTTCGATGCTTTCTGGCGTGCTCTCGCCTACTGCCTTTTGCCCAAGGTGCTGCTGCTGAGTCTGCTTCCAGTTGTGGCGATGGTGGCCCTGGTTTGGGTGCTGAGCTACTTTTTCTGGGTGCCTGCGGTTGACGCGGCCGCCAATTGGCTGCAGGGCATCAACTCATTGGGCACCATTCTCAATTGGCTGGAGTCCTGGGGTTTGATGCGCATCAGGGCTGTCATGGCGCCAGCACTTGTCTTGCTGCTTGCGCTGCCTGTGATCGTGATGGGTTGCCTGTATCTTGCAGCACTCCTGATCATGCCGGTGGCGGTTTCCCTGGTGGTGCGCAGACGTTTTGCGGGCTTGCAG
>JBJOKU010000178.1:0-4004 GCA_046045925.1 Pseudomonadota bacterium | reverse complement strand
GAGCTGACCAGCCGCTCATCGACCGAATAGGCCATGGGAGCCGTTGCAGCCGCTGCGTTTGGCGCTGGCATGTTCTCGCCCATCATGCGCCCTTCCAGTAGTCGCGGCGGCACAGGCCGCGCACTTCGCAGTAGTCGCACACCGCGCCATCGCCAAGCGGAGCCAGCGCATGCCCGGCGCGAATGCGCTGCACATCGCGCACGATGCCCTCGCGCAAGGCTTGGGCGTGCTGCTGCAAATCGGGCATTTCGTGCAGGGCAATTTCGGGCAGCCCCCGCTCGCCGCGTTCTGTTGTGCCCGACTCGGGTAGATTGAGATAAGCCGCACGCAAGTTGCTGGGCTGGGCTTGCATCAACAAGGCGTAAAACGCGAGTTGCGCGTCTTCTTGCGGCTCTTTCACGCGGTCGCGGGTTTTGCTGGACGACTCGGTCTTGTAGTCAATGATCATCGTGCTGCCGTCTTGCAGGCGATCCACCCTGTCGAGCCGCCCCTGCAAGAGCAGATCGGCCTCTGGCAACCGGGTTTTGGCGTCTACCTCACCCCGCACGAACTCGTCACCCGCAGAATCCCTCAGAAGCAGCCATTTTGCGTAGGCCTCCCGCAGCGATGGCCAAGCCATTCGGAAGGGTAAAAAGGCAGCCCCATCAAGTCGCATCTCGGCCTCGACGGCGGCGGCGGCCTCGTCAAGCTGAGTGCTCACAGGCGCATCAAAACGCCGCTGCGTGTGAAAACGGTGCAGCACACGATGGAGCCAATTGCCCCAGTCGCGCTTGTCGGCCTCTTCGCTCAATTCATCGTCTTGCGACAGACCGAGCAGGCGACGGGCATGAAAACGATAAGGGCAACGACGCAGGTCTTCGTAGGCACTGGGCGTGATTCGCTTGAGCAGCCCTGCATCTTGCAACTGCGCTTGTGCCCACGTGGGCAGGGGTGCTTCGGGTGTTGGCACCTCAATGTCAAGCCACGCCATCGGTGAGGCGGCTTCTTCGGGCAGGCTCAGCTTCAATGCACGCAGTTGATGCAAGGTATCGCGCAGCAGGGGCGAAGCCATGCACTCTTCGCCCTGCTCGTGCTTGCGACGCAGCACATCGAGCTGTGGCACAGCCAGCGCTTGCTGCCAAGCCAGGCTTTGCAGGCGTGATTTCTGCTCGTCGCCGGGCAGGCCCAGTTGCTGCCTTTGCAGTGCCGTCCAGGGGCTGTTGTCTGGCGGACACCAAGGCAAGTGGCGCTCATCGCAGCCAGGCAAGACCAGCGCGTCCCAACGCCGCCCCAGCACTTGCGACAGAGGAATCAGGCTCACGCGGGGGCCGTTTTCGACAGCCACTTTTTCTGGCACAAAACTGCCCGCTTCCAAGACTGTCCGCGCCCACGAACTGAACTCCGCGAGAGTGAGCCAGTCGGTCGCCAGATCGGGGGTGGCGACAGCAAAACCCTGAGGGTCGTCCAGATGCAATTGCGCCAGCACGGCAAGGCCCGCCTCATCTTTTTCGAGAGCTGCCAGCAGGCCAGATGTCGCGCACAAACCGCGCACATCGGTGAGCCACTGCAACAGGCTGCGGCGCTTTTGCAGGCTTTCGCGCCACTGCTCCATTTGCAGACCGGTCTGCATGGCTGCGGCCAAGGCCGGATCGTCCATCTCGCGGCTGAAGAAACCGGCACGGGGCCATTGAAAGTGACGCCCCTCGATGAGTTGCTGCTCCAGCAGCTTCATCGCAGACGCATTGCCCAAGCCCAGATGCAAGGCGGCATCGAGCACCTCGTGCGTGCTGGCCCCATGCCGCGCTGCGCCAAGAAGTGAAGCCACTTGGGTGGCCGCATGGGTGGTGGAGAGCTTCCAACCCGTTTCGTCTTGCACGCTCACGCCGCGAACGGCGAGCATGGCCCGCACGCGGCGCACCAGCGCCCGGTCAAGTGCGACCACGCCAATCTGGCTGCGCCCCTGTTGCAGGTGGCGCAGCACGCAAGCTGCGGCCCAACAGGCTTCCTCTTCGGCATCGTTGGCCGCACAGGACGTGAACCGCCCCTGCGACTGCGGCGCTTGCGGCCAGGGCAACAACAGGGCCGCATCGCCCCAGTGGCTCGCCAGCGACTGCGCCAAACCCTCGGTTTGCAACCCCTGCCAGACCACCAGAGCCGGTGTCATGCGCCGTACTTCGTCGTGCCAGAGCACATCAGTGTCAAAGCTGGTCAGCCCCACCCATTCGAGCGCCATGCGCAGCAGCGCCGGTTCCAGCGCATCTTGGGGCGAGCGCGACTCTGATGTTGCGTCGAAGCCCCGCGTCTGGAAGCCCCAGACACGGGCCTCGCGCATCTCGTCCAGCCAGCGTTCACGATCCTGTGCAGACATGGCCTGCGCCCGTGGCGCAAGTGCCTGCGCGGCCTGCATGAGCGTTTCAATCAGGGCGTTGGTGGCCTCGCCGTCAAGTGCCTGGGCCAGACCTGTCTGCGTGATCATTTGGCGGGCCTGTAAATAGGCCTTGGGCGCTTGCGCCGACCAACCCCATGACTTGTGCGCAGGCATCAGCGCTTGCATGTCTGTCGCCCATTGCTGGGTGCTCACGAATTGGGGCAGCATGCAGGCCCGCCCCTGGGCGACGCGCTCCACCCACGCCTGCCGCGCCAAAGGCATGAGCTGCGCGTAAGGCACCAGCACCACGGCCTCGCCGGGCAGCATTGCGCGCTGGGTGAGCCACTGGTGCGTTCGTTCGGCCAGATCGCACAGATCGGCATGAACAGCAGTTACAGGCCTCCCCAACCAGGTTGCGGATGCGGCTTTTTCAATCCCGCCCATAGGGAAAACCTTGTCCGGCATGAGATGAATGGCTCTTGGTTTCTGTCACAATGCCCCCAACTTTACCGACATTGCCGCACTGACTGCGGCTCGCCATTGAAAAAGGAGTCAGACATGGCCAGCGATCTCATCAAGCACACCTCCGATGCCACCTTTGAAGCCGACGTGCTCAAGTCCGCCACCCCCGTGCTGGTGGATTACTGGGCCGAATGGTGCGGTCCTTGCAAGATGATCGCCCCCGTGCTCGACGAAGTGGCTGCCGCCTACCAGGGCAAGCTGCAAATCGTGAAGATGAACGTGGACGAAAACCGCACCGTGCCCGGCCAGTTCGGCATTCGCGGCATCCCCACCCTGATGGTCTTCAAGAACGGCCAACTCGCCGCCACCAAGGTGGGTGCCATGAGCAAAACCCAGCTCACCGCGTTTGTCGATCAGCAACTCGCCTGAGCCATCTGTTGCGCCGCGCCAGCCCCTCAGGCCGCAGCGCCAAGCAACTGCCCGCCCCGCAAGGCGGGCTTTTTTTCGCCCGTTTTCTGCCATAATCTGCCCATGCGTCCGGTGATCCCGGCGCAGTATCCCCAGGTTTCGGAACCCGCCCCGCGCGAATCCAGAGACACCGGCTCTTGAATGCCGGACGCAACAGGCCTCCGACCTCCCCCCGTTTCACCACCCCCGCCAGATTCGTCTGGCCCATTGCAGGTTGAACTCCATGCATCTGAATGAACTCAAGGCACTGCACGTGTCTGAAGTCCTGAAACAGGCCGAAGATCTCGAAATCGAAAACACAGGCCGCATGCGCAAACAGGAGCTGATGTTTGCCATCATCAAGAAGCGCGCCCGCGCTGGCGAAATGATCTTTGCCGACGGCGTACTCGAAGTGCTGCCCGATGGCTTCGGTTTTTTGCGCAGCCCCGACACCAGCTACACCGCCAGCACCGACGACATCTACATCTCACCCAGCCAGATTCGCCGCTTCAACCTGCACACGGGCGACATGATTGAAGGTGAAGTGCGCACGCCCAAGGACGGTGAGCGCTACTTTGCGCTCAACAAGCTCGACAAAGTCAACGGCGGCCCTCCCGAGAGCAACAAGCACAAGGTGATGTTCGAAAACCTCACGCCCCTGTTCCCCAAAGAACAGATGCGCCTGGAACGCGACATCAAGAGCGAAGAAAACCTCACAGGCCGCATCATCGACCTGATCGCGCCCATC
>JBJOKU010000177.1:0-4033 GCA_046045925.1 Pseudomonadota bacterium | reverse complement strand
TGGATGAGGCGGGTCAGCACATCATGCTCCGGGTCGCCGGGGTGAAGTCTGCGGTCGGCCACCAAATCGCTCAGATAAGCCAGCATCTCGCGCACCGACTGGTTGCCCAGACGCTCCTGCTCTTCACTCAGCTTCGGTTCAAGCGCCCCCAGAATGGCGAGTGACCAAGCCCGCAGCGGCCCCCGGTCGGCATGCGGAACGCCGAGCAGATTACCAATGATCTCCACTGGAATGGCACTGGCGAAGTCTTCAATCAAATCGCCGCGACTCTTGGCTTCGATCTGGTCGAGCAGGCTGTCCACGAGCGCAATCAGCCCCGGCTCCATTTCGGCAATGGCGCGACGCGTGAGGGCACCCATGATGAGTTTACGCACCCGCGTGTGCAGCGGCGGATCGTTGAACACCAGACTGGTGGTGTGATGCTCAAAGAGCGGCGCTGGTTGCTCGGGGCTGCCAAAGGGCGGGTGGTTGTACTTGGGACCAAACTCCACCGTTTTGTCAGAGATGAAAGTCTGCGCATCGCGATACACCGCGACGCAATCGGCATAGCGCGTGAGAAAGTAGCTGCCATCGGGCATGTGACGCACAGGCTCATGCTCTCGCAGATGACGATACACAGGGTAGGGGTTGGCGTAGAACTCGGGGCTGAGTGCACGCAGGTCGAAGCCCGCTGCCAGTTGTTGCACCAGTTCTGCGCTGTGGGCAGGGGTGATGCCTGCCGGATTCAACGCAGCCACTCCAGCATATGGGCCAGCAATTCGTCTGGCGCTTCGTTCATTTGCAAGTGCCCCACTTTCATGTGCGCAACCTTGGCCATGGGGGCGAGCGAGGTGAGGGTGGCGCTGGCCTTGCGCGGAGTCATCTGGTCGCGGTCACCCAGCGCAAAGAGCACCTTGCAGGGCGTGGCCGCAACTTTCTTCATGGCTTCTTCGCCGCCCCTGTAGCTGTCGCAAGCCACGAAGCCAAGATGGAAGATGTTCTCGCGGGTATTGCTTGCCAAAACGCGGCGGCTCAGGGCAACAGACGCGCCATGCACCCAAGTACCAGGGCCAAGTGCAGAGGGGGGCGGGGCCAATGTGCTCCAGGAGTACTGGTAGATCATTGCAATGCCCTTTTGCGGGTCGTTCAGCGAGGCATCGAGCAGGGCATCGGTGACGCGCATGGGGTAGCCAATGCCCACGAGACAGAGGTGGGTGATGCGCTCGCCCAGCCGTGAAGCGGCTTCAAGCGAAATCAGCGAACCAAAACTGTGGCCGATCAAGGCGGCCTTGTCCACGCCTGCCGCATCGAGCAAATCGCTTACGAAGTTTGCGGCCTCCTCGACGCTGCGCGGGCAGTTGCCCTCGCTCTTGCCGTGGCCGGGCAGGTCAATGGCCATGACGTTCCAGCCGTGGTGAGCCAGATAGCGGCTTTGCAGAATCCAGACACTGTGATCGTTCAACACCCCGTGAATGAAGACGATGGTGGGCTGGCCCGGTTTCCAGGCCTTGCCACCGGTGTAGGCGTAGATGCGATGCTGGTTGACGCTGAAGTACATGATGTGTTTATGCGGGTGGGCAAGGCATGGGGTTTGGGTTACTTCGACAAGAAACCGCGAATGGCATCCGAGGCCTTGCTGATGGCAAGTACGCCGTCAAGGTGGCCGCCATCGCCCTCGATCTCAAAGACATCGGCAGTCTTGCCCATGGCCTTGAAGCGCTCGGCAGCCTTGCGGCTCATTTCGGGTGGGAAGACAAGGTCGCTCTTGGCGGGCACAAAAAGAATCTTGGCCTTGATCTTGCCAACATCAGACTCGACGTTGTAGAGCTGGTTGGCCTTGGCCATGTAGATTTTGTTGTTGGCATCGGTGGTGGCCGCGCGTGCGATGCCTGCTTTGGTGATGGTGTCTTCAATGGCGAACTTGTTGTCGAGTGCGGCACTTGGCGACTTGTCTGAAGCCGCAGGCTTGTAGCCAAAAGTACGCTCAGCCCATCCCCAGTGGCGGGCGGTGAGGGTGACGAGCTTCAAGGCTTGAGCCACGCCGTCCACGGGTTCGGCCTTGCCGTAGTAGTCGCCGTTGTTCCACTTCGGGTCTTGCTTGATGGGGGCCACCCACGCCTCCAGCAAGCCAATGGTCCAGGGCGTGATCGAGAAGCCGGGGCCGATGACGTGAATCACGCGATCCACAAAGTCGGGGTAAAGCACCGCCCATTCCATCGACTGGATGGAGCCGCCCGATGCGCCCGCCACCGCATGCAGCTTCTTGATACCGAGTGAGTCGAGCAGGGCCTTGTGCACGGCCACCGAATCGCGCATCGCGATGACCGGGAAGCTCAGCCCGTATGGCTTGCCAGTGTCGGGATTGATGGACGACGGGCCGGTGGTGGTGACATTGGGGTCTTTGGTATTCAAGTTGGAGAGGGTGTCGGCACTGACGACAAAGAATTTGTCGGTGTCGATGGGTTTGCCGGGCCCGATGATGCTGTCCCAGTAGCCCGATGCTGCATCCGTTGCCTTGTACTTGCCTGCTGCGTGGGAGTTTCCGCTGTAGAAGTGCGCAATGAAAATGGCGTTGTCACCGGCTGCGTTGAGCTTGCCGTAGGTTTCGTAACCTACTTTCACTTGTTTGAGAGACGATCCACCAAAGGTGGTGTAGCGATCCAGGGCGAAGACCTTTTTCTCGGTCAACAGTGGGGCCGATGTTTGGGCCTGGATGCTGCCTGCTGCTGCCAGCGCGAGCGTCAATGCGACAACAGTGGTGCGGAAATTCATTTTCACGGGGTTCTCCTTGGGTTAAGCCGCTTTTTCGGCTGCTTTGAGGGCTTTCTTCAAATCGTCAATCAAGTCGGAAGCATCTTCAAGTCCAATGGACAGGCGGATGGTGCCTTCGCTGATGCCTGCACCAGCGAGTGCAGCGCTGTCCATGCGGAAGTGCGTGGTGCTTGCCGGGTGAATCACGAGGCTGCGGCAGTCGCCCACATTGGCCAAATGGCTGAAGACCTTGAGCGTTTCGACAAAGGCCTTGCCTTGCTGGCGCGTGCCCTTGAGGTCGAAGCTGAACACGCTGCTGATGCCGCGTGGCAACAGCTTTTGCGCGAGTTGGTGCGAGGGGTGACTCTCCAGCAAGGGGTGGCCCACGCGGGATACGAAGGGGTGAGAGGCCAGAAACTCCACCACCTTGGCGGTGTTGGCCATGTGGCGCTCCATGCGCATGGAGAGCGTCTCGATGCCTTGCAAAATGAGCCAGGCCGTGTGCGGGCTCATGCAGGCCCCGAAGTCGCGCAGGCCCTCGCGGCGTGCGCGCAGCAGGAAAGCGCCGACGGTCGATTCTTCCGAAAACACCATGCCGTGAAAGCCTTCATAGCCAGCGGTGAGCTCGGGGAATTTGCCCGACTTCTCCCAGTCAAAACTGCCGCCATCCACCACCAGACCACCGATCACCGTGCCGTGTCCGCTCAAGAACTTGGTGGCGGAGTGATAAACCAGATCGGCCCCGTGCTCGAACGGTTTCATCAGATAGGGCGTGGTGAAGGTGGAGTCCACCAGCAGCGGCACGCCCGCTTCGTGAGCGATTTGCGAAACCACGGGAATGTCGAGCACATCCAGGCCGGGGTTGCCCACGGTCTCGCCGAAGAAGAGTTTGGTGTTGGGGCGAACGGCAGTGCGCCATGCGTCGATGTCGCCGGGTTTGACAAAGGTGGTCTCAATGCCAAAGCGCGAGAGCGTGTAGTGCAACAGGTTCTGCGAGCCGCCATACAGCGCAGTCGAAGCCACGATGTGCGAGCCTGCACCCATGATCGTGGCAATGGCCAGATGCAGCGCGGCCTGGCCACTGGCTACCGAGATGGCACCGATGCCCCCTTCCAAGGCGGAGATGCGTTGCTCCAGCACCGCATTGGTGGGGTTGGAGATGCGGCTGTACACGTGCCCTGCGCGCTCCAGATTGAACAGACTGGCGGCGTGGTCGCTGCTTTCGAAAACAAATGATGTGGTGAGGTGTATGGGCACCGCACGGGCGCCGGTGGTGGGGTCGGGCTCTGCACCAGCGTGCAGG